>JASHSD010000271.1 GCA_030036985.1 Bryobacteraceae bacterium | reverse complement strand
TTGACCGGGCAGTCGATGATCCGATCGGACATCCGCTCAACCGCGCCTGCGGCGGTACCGGTTATCCAGGGACTGCTGAAGGGCGACGTCGTGTTCACCAACCTCGAAGCCGCAATCGCCGAAGAAGGCGAAACGGTTCACGAGGGGAGGGGATTTCTCACGCCGCCCGCGGCGCTGGATGCGCTGACAGCTTTCGGTTTTAACCTGCTCTCCTTTTCCGGCAACCACGCCTTCGATCTGAATGTAACGGGCGTTCAAAACACCATCCGCGAGGCGGACAGCCGGAAGATCGTTCACGCCGGGACCGGAAACAACCAGGCCGAAGCCGCGGCGCCCGCCTATCTGCACACCCCGAAGGGCACGGTTGCGCTTGTAGCAAGCGCGTCGGGCCTGATCGCGCCGGATGCAAGCGCCGCGGTGGACCGTCCCGGCGTCAATGAGCTTCGCGTCGAAGCCGGCGGCAGGGAGAACGAAGCGACGGCCGATCTGCCGGGAGCGCCCGGAAACACGCCGAATCGGCAGGATTCTCAACGCATTCTGCAAAGTATTCGCGACGCACGCGCCCACGCGGATCTCGTGATCGTGTACCAGCATAATCACGTGTTCGGCAATCGCTCGTTCTCGACGATCTTCACCGAAGGGCTGCCGGAGCGCCTCGCGCCCAACGAGTGGCTCCGGAGGTGGACGCATGCGGAAGTGGATGCGGGCGCGGATGTTGTCGTGATGCACGGCGCGCCTCTGCTGCACGGGGTTGAGATCTATCGCGGCCGTCCCATCCTCTACGATCTGGGTAATTTCATTTACAACGTGCCGCCGGCGCTCACCTACATCGACGAACCGATGAATTGGGAGAGCGCGGTGGCGTATGTTCGCTTCGAGGGGAGCAGACTGCAATCGGTCTCATTCCGGCCGATCGTCCTGAACAATCTGGGCGAGGGCCAGCCCGACGTTCACAATGAATACGCGAACAACCGGTTCCTCGAGACGCGCGGCTTGCCCGCCCCGGCGACGGGCGCCAGAGCGGGATATATTCTCCAACGTATGGCCGATGCGTCAAAGCCCTTCGGCACAAAGTTCGAAATAAGGGGCGACACGGCGGAAATCGTGTTCAAAGGGCAAATCAAGCGCGAGAGTCCTTAGCCGATTCCCGAATCCCTTTCGGGCCATACTTCTGTAAGATCGAAATCGTTGGCCGAAGGAGGGCGTCCGGATACACTGAAACGAACTCTGCGTGGGTTTCGTCTGCCAAAGATCCAGCGATCGCCAGGCGAGATCGAAGCAGGTTTCGGGCGTGTAGAGATCGATCAGCAGCTTGCTGAGCCCATTGAGCAGCGTGCTGACCAGCATAATGGTGCGAAAGTTCGGAGCACTGACGTTCGACATGGCTTCGCTGTTCTCGGAGCGCCGAGACTCAGCTCGGCGTTTGCCTTACTGTAAAACATTACGTAGCACCCGACACTAGAACATCTCAAGATTTTCTGCAACCGCACCGCGCTCCCGGTGGGCCTTGCGAAATGTCACATTCTCAAACGGGTAGTCAACCGTCTTTCCCTCGAACAGCTGTTCAACCGTAATCAGTTGAACTCTCCTGTATTTCTTGCCGTTCGGGGAGTTGTAGAACCCAGCTTCAGCCGCCTCGGTCCTCATCGGCTTCGTCGGCTCTTCGAACGAAATTAACACCCCTATATCGGCCTTTTCTCGGGTGACGACTCCTACCAGATCGCGGACGTAGGTTGCATGCATCTTCCCAGCCTTGACAACGATTGCAGCTTGCGTTATGTCAATACCGATCCATTGCCGATCCAATTTGTGAGCGGCGGCGATTGTCGTTCCACATCCGCAAAACGGATCGAGGACGACGTCGCCCCTGTTTGTCGTCAAGGCTATGATCCGTTCCAGCAGAGCGTTGGGCTTTTGCGTTGGGTAGCCGAGATCCTGCTTTCCGGCCACTGGGGGGACGTCATCCCACAAATCCTGCAGCGGGATACCCGGCATCTCGTCCGCGTATTGCACGAGGCGCGGCATGCCTGTACTGCGGTGGATCAAATGACCTTGCTTGGCGAATTGGATAACGTTGTCTTTCGAATACCCCCAAAACCGCCCATCGTATGGCCGCGCCATCTTGTAGTCCCAGCCATCCCTTGGATGTCTGTATTCCTCTGTGAGATCGGCCTGCCATCTCTCGCCAGGCCTTCTCAGCCGTTTCACCGGCCAGTCATATTCGACGTCTCCTCCCGCCTTGGCAGCCGTCAAATCGGTTTCCTTATACCGCCTGCCGTCGGGTGTTTCGTGCCGGTACTCTGATTCGAGATATTCCTTCGTATAGGGCGTATATGTGGTGTTCCACGTGTATTCGTTTGATTTCGAGTAGAGCAACAGCGTATCGTGAATCCGGCCGCATCTCTTCATCCCTTGCTTTGTGTCGCTGTGTGCGCTGGATCGCTTCCAAATGATCTCGTTCAGAAAGCGCTTCGGGCCAAAAACCGAGTCGAGGATGAGCTTCAGGTAATGGCTGGCCGTAGGATCGCAGTGCAGCAGAAGCGTTCCTGTGGGCTTCAGTGCACCCCGCAGTTCGACAAGCCGAGGAGCCATCATTGCCAGATATGCCAACATATCTGAAGCCCCGAGGAACGTGTGGAGCGCCAGCATGACCTTCGCCACGGCTCCGCCAGCTTCGACGATCTCCTCGTAAACCCGCCGCGCTTCATCGTCCCACACCCACGTATCCTTGAACGCTTTCATCTGGGCCTGCGACCGCGTGCCGTCGAGTTCCTGAAACAGCACATTGTAGTTCTGATTGCTCTTGAAGGGCGGATCGAGGTAGATTCCGTCCCCAAACACAATAGTGCCTTCAGAGCGATTTATTCTCCGAGCGCGAAAGCGCCCGCCTCGCGGCCCATGCAGCAGCTGGGATTTAGTGTCTGATGCTTTCCCGAACTCCTTTGGGCCGAGTGGCGAGGTAACAGCGAATTGACGAGCAACCCCCCGGTCGGAAGCGCTCCAACACACGCCCCGCCGGGGTCGTTATTCAGCCGGCTATTTGTGGACGAAGTTTCGAAAGGCGGAGCTTTGAGCGACGTAAGACGAAATATCGCCGAACAACGGAGGCTCGCGCCCAAATCACGGTGTCGGCGATCCCAGTCCGCAGGCGGAAGAAGCCGTCGCCTCCCACTCAGCCGCCTTCCCCACCGCCCGGTTCTTCCGAAAAGCCATCCCCAAAATCAAACCCAGCACCAGAATCGGCGGGATCAGCAAAATCAGAATCCCCGAATCCAGCACGCGCACTCGCTCGGCCTGTTGCGCCGCGGCCGTGCGATAGCACATCACGCACTGAGCCACCGCGTCCGCCGCCCAATGCGCGCTCACACGCCCGCCAGGTCCGCATTGGTGAAATAGAGCGTAAACACCAGCACCACCCAAACCAGAACCAGAAAATGCGAGTACATGGCCACGGTCACGGCATCGCGCTTGCGCGTATTACCCGCCACCATCGTCATCCACGAAATACACGCGCAGACCGCGATCCAGTGCGTGCCGGTCAGCGCCAGAAACGTTCCTCCGAACGCCGTCTTCGGACCCAGGCCAACCAGGTACACCAGCCGCACCCACTCCACCACCTCCAGAAACAGGAACGTCAGCCAGCACGTAATCGCGATCGCGATCCACCGCACCGCCGGTTCCTTGTCTTCCAGTTTCACCGCCTTGGTGGCGACCTCCATCGTCACGCTTCCCGCGGCCGCGAACATCGTCAGCGCCGCCACCATCAGCAGCGACGGAAAATGGAAAGGCGTCGGCCAGATTTCCGAAGCCCAGCGAATGTAAAACATCACGGCCAGCAATGCCGCGAAGAATGCCGCGTGCGCCGCGATCACCCAGAGTGTGCTGCGCCGCCCTCGCGTGGCGAAGTATTCGGCGAGATACTCCTTCATGCCCAGAACACAAACAGTCCCATAATGCCGAGCCACATCACATCGAGGAAGTGCCAGAAGATGGCGCTGACATCCACCAGCGTCCGCCGGCCCGGCCCGAGCTGGTACCGAAGCGCGCGATACTCCACGTATCCCACCGCTCCCAGCGCGCCGACCACGTGCGCCGCGTGCGCCCACGTCAGCACATAGAAGAACGCGCTGCTTGGATGCCCCCGCAGATAGAAGCCGCGGCCTTCGAGCTGCATCCAGGCCACCACCTGGCCCGCCAGAAACGCCGTCCCCAGCACGGCGCCGATGGACCACGCCCAGTTGAACGGCACGCGTTTCCCGCGGCGCAGCATGCGGCGGCCGGTGTCGATGGCGATGCTGCTCAGGATCAGAATGCCGGTGTTCCAGTAGAGTATGTGCGGCAGGCCGATGTGGCCCCAGTCGTTGTTGAGTCCCCGCCGCACCACCATGGCGCTGACGAACGACGCGAACGTCATCATGCTCGCGCACATCAGCACGATGATACCGGTGATAGAAGCCTGCCGCGACGCTCCTGGCGCCGGCCGGTCGCGGTCTTCGCCGCCGTCTCCGCCGCCGGGAGGCAGATCCGGCGCCACGGGTGGCAACCCGCCCACGTTCGATTGCGTCGCCGTTCGGGGCATATCTCCAGTATCACCCCGCCGTCTTTTGAGGCCGCCTGGTAACATTGAGCATCGTGTTCAGGCGAGTGATCTGGATCGTACTCGACAGCGTCGGAGTTGGTGAAATGCCGGACGCCGCCGCTTACGGAGACGTGGGCAGCGACACTCTGGGAAACATCGCGCGCAAACGCGGACTCGACGTTCCGAATCTCTGCCGATTGGGTCTGGGAAATCTGAAATCGATGCCGCAACTGCCGAAGGCCGCCCAGCCCGAGGGCGATTACGGACGCTGCACGCTGGCCTCACCCGGCAAGGACACCACCACCGGCCATTGGGAAATGGCCGGAATCCATCTCGCAAAACCATTCCCGCTTTTCCCGAACGGTTTTCCACCAGCCGTTATGGACGAATTTGAGCGCCAAACCGGCCGTTCCGCCATCGGCAACAAGGCTGCCTCCGGTACCGAGATCATCAGGGAACTCGGCGAAGAGCACATGCGTACCGGCTCGCCGATCGTCTACACGTCGGCCGACAGCGT
>JASHSD010000270.1 GCA_030036985.1 Bryobacteraceae bacterium | reverse complement strand
GTACGCTGTCGAGCAACTGCTGCACCGGCGAGACCCCGGCGGGCGCCGCGGCAGATCGGCCGTCGCCGGTATCCATGGTGATGTTGTAGCCGACGTAGAGATCCGCTCGTGGGGTGACAGGAAACCGCAGGCCCAGATTGCCCGCGTGAATATTACTGATGTACAGCGATTCCGCACTGACGGGCAGCGCGGGGGAGCCGGCGAAAAATTCCAGTCCGCCGAGGGTGTCGAGATGCAGTTTGGAGTAGGAGGCATCCACCGCCAGCCACGGCTTGGCATTCCATGTCGCGTTGGCAGTGTAGTCCCGCTCGTGCGAGCTGTAAGCGGTAATCGCAATGGAGTTGTTATTGTAGTTCTCGCTGTAGCCTCCGCCCACCATATAGTTCTTCTTGCGGTATTGAACGCGCGCGCGAATCACCTGATAGTTCCCCAGACTGATGGGCGCGAAAGGATGATCGTCGCTTCCGACCTCGGTCTCAACATGCACGCGCAAATCCTGTAATGGAACCCAGCTGAATCCCGCAACTCCCGCCAGGAGCCGATTGGATTGACTGGCGCTAAGTCCGGTAAGAAGTGTATTCGGGGCGGCGGAGTCTTCGACGGATCGAATCACTCGGTCCGAGTAACGGAACCCGCCGAAGACGTCGAAATTATTAGAAACCGTGTACCGGACGTCTGTTGAGTTCGTGATCAGCAGCAGTCCGAGAAACTGAAAATCCACGGTCGCCGAGACGGCCGTAGCGTTGTTGTACTGTTCGAACAGGTTGTTGCCGATCATTCTCGTGTTCGAGGCCGTAGTGTTGTTAGTGACGCTCACGCGCTTTCGGGGCATGACCGTCATGTTGAGAGCGCCGGTGATCACCGGCCGGTCGCCGTTGCCGGAAACAGCTACCTGAAGGTCCTGTGGGTTGCTCAAACGATCGACGCCGATTGCGGTTTCGTTCTGAATGAAGTTGCCTTTTCCGTCGGCGTAGGTGAAGCGGCCGTTGACGGCGAACCAATTATGTTCGCCGTATAAGGTCGCCAGCCATCCCGGAGTTCGGCCGCGATAGGGCGCCGATCTGTTGAACGAGTTCAGCACGGAGGGATCGCCCGGCCCGCCGCCGCCCGGCTCGGTCGCCGTAACAGAGCCGGTTGTGTCGTCCTTGAAGTACTCCCAGCGATGAAGAACCGAGACGTGGAAGCTTTTCCGCACGATGTCGAAACCGGTGCGGTACTCGTCGTACTCTTCCCGCGTGTTCTGAAAGATCGGGAACACGTCGCCCGTCGAATTGAACTCTTGTTCCGTTGTCAGCGCCGGACCGTCCTGCGTGGTGCGGCTGTAACCGGCGCGCACGCGAATCCAGTTATCGGGAAACAAAGTGACATCGTGATCCTGCAGTTTATACGTAGTGTCTTCGAGGTGCTCTCCGTCGGCCACCGTGAGGCCGGGATTGTAGTAATCGTTCAGTCGCCACAGCAGGTCGTAGCGATACCAGCGATTCTTCCGAATGCGGAAGGTCGCGGATTCGTACGGATCGTTGCCGAGGCCCTGCGTGGTCAGCACGATCTCATCGAACCAGGGGGCGTTTCCGTCGCGAGAGTTGACGGTGAGATTGCTGCTGAGGAGTCTCACGCCGTTGCCGTAATTGACGTCGGCGCGGTACTCGCCATAGTCGCCGCCGATCGATGCGAACCGGTAGCCGACTTCCCAGCTTTGTACGACGTTGTAACCGCCCGTATTCTCGCCCCGCGCGGATGTCGTGCTCTCGCCGGTAGTCGGAGCAACCGTTTCCTGCGCGCACAAAAGCGCCGGCAGCAGGGAAATCGCAAACAGTATCTTCATCTGAGGAATGTCGGATCGGCGTTCGATCCGTGGATCCGCACGTGGCACAACGTGCAGTGCTGGTATGTGGGATCGAGAAGATTGTGCATGGATGAAGGCTCAAAAACCCCGAGGTTCTCGCGCCCGAAAGTCCCCGCGCCGTTATGACATTCGAGACACAGCGTGAACACCACCGGGCGGCGCAACAGCTTTGCATTCATCGATCCGTGAGGCATATGGCAGGCCTCGCAGCCCTCGATGCGTACGCTGGGGTGTTCGAACACAAACGGGCCGCGTTTATCCACATGACATTTCAGGCAGGGCTCTTCGTTGTCAAACGCCGGCTGCAGCATCGCGGTGCTGCCGCCCATCCGCACGGTGGTGTTGGGCGCGCCGTGCGGATTGTGGCAATCGCTGCACTGCACAACGCCTTCGTTCACACGATGCTTCGACGGCATCTCGAACGCCGCGCGCTCGGCCGGATGGCAGGAATAGCAAAGCTCGGTCTGAGTCTTCGCCAACAGAAATCTCGGCGTGGCCGGTTTGTGAATCGAGTGGCAGTTGGTGCAGACGATGTCGGCGTTGGTATGGGGTGAGTGGTTGATGTTTGCGCGCGACACATCCTTGGCATGGCAGCTGAGGCAGGCTTCCTGCGCCTGCGCCGGAGTGAAGGTCGAAAAGGCGCGGATGGTTGCCTTGCCGCCATGCGCCGCGACGTGATCGCCGCCGGGGCCATGACATCCTTCGCATCCCGTATCCGGCCTGGCATGCGGATTCTTATAGAAATTGAGCCACACATCGGGATGGCAGGTCTTGCAGGCCTGGCTGCCGACATACTTATTCGGGGACGATTGAGTCGCCGTCTGTGCGGAGAGCACAAGCGGCAGATACAGCAATGCGCTCCATTTCAATCCCATGCCCTGAAACATTTTAGGCAGGCGGCGCCACTGCGGGTTGTGATGGAGATGTGAAAGTTCTGTCCCAAATCGACTGCCGGCACGATCCCGGGCCGTGCTAAGCCGCAACCGTGAGGGAGCGTCCGATCATACTGAGCCGCGACCGGAAGGGAGCGTGTAATTTGTAAAAATGTTGTAAATTCGGATAATTTATGAACGCCCCGGGCGCCTCAGATGCGTCCACCTGAGCTAAGATCACGATGCGGGTGCAGACGATCCTTGTAATTGACGACGACGAGAATCTTCGCGACACCATCGGCGTCCTCCTCGAACGTGAGGGATTCCGCGCGATACTCGTCGGGGATGGCAAGAGCGGTCTGGATAAGGCAATCCTCGGTAAGCCCGCGCTGATTTTGGCCGATCTGCGTCTTCCGGATTTGAGCGGCGTTGAAGTTTGCAAGCGTCTCCGCAATTCCGGAATTCAGACGCCGATTATCGTACTGAGCGCAGTCGGCGAAGAAATCGACAAAGTCCTGCTGCTTGAGATGGGCGCCGACGATTATGTGGTCAAGCCTTTCGGGACGCGCGAACTGCTGGCCCGTATTCGGGCCGTGCTGCGGCGCGCGCCGGGCGAACTGGAAAGGGTCATTTCGTTCGCCGACACGCAGGTGGATATCGAGCGGCGCGTCGTCACAAGGCGCGGCAAAGAAATAAAGTTCACGCCTGCCGAATATAACCTCCTGACGTTCTTCCTACAGAATCCCGACCGGCCGCTGTCGCGCGATCTCCTTCTCAATTCGGTCTGGGGCTATGAATCGTTTCCGAATACGCGCACGGTCGATGCGCATGTGGTTCGCCTTCGGCAGAAACTGGAAGCCGATCCGGAGTGCCCGCGGCATTTTCTCACTCTTCACAAAGTGGGGTACCGTTTCCTGCCCTGAGTCGCGGCGGAGCGATCATGTCCAAGCTGGTGCTCATCGTCGAAGACAGCGAAACCTGTGCGGAGACGCTGCAGATCGCGATCGAGCTCATCCCCGGCGTTGAAGTGCGGAGCATCCAAAGTTCGCGCGCGGCGATCAGTTTCCTGAATGATTGTAACGGCGAAATCGCGGCGGTTGTCACCGACCTCAATCTGCCCCAAAATGGCGGGGCGCCGGGCGACGGTCTCGATCTGATTCGCAGGCTGCGCGCCGAGCCGCGATTTGCGCAGGTTCCCATCCTCCTGATCAGCGGCGACAGCGATCCCGGGTTGTCGGAACGCGCGTTGACTCAGGGAGCGAATGCCTTCTTCGCCAAACCCTACTCGCCCGCGGCCGTGCGCAGGAAACTGGAGCAACTCTTATGCTGAAGAAATCGCCGGTCCTCTGCCTGCTGCTGCTCTGGACAGCGGTCCAAGCCTTCCCGCAGACCAGTCCGGATATGCAGAAAATTCTTGAGCGGCTGGACAAACTCGAAGAGGAAAACCAGAAAATGCTTGATGAGATTCGGCAACTGCGCAGCGAATTGAAACAGGGCCAGACGCCGCAGGATGCCGGGGCGGCGGCCGACGCGACAGCCGCTGCGACGCCTCCGGACAAAGAACGCATCGACGTGCTGGAGAGCAGGACCGCGGACCTCGACCAATCGAAGATCTCCGCATCGCAGCGGTTTCCGATTTCCCTGACCGGCATGCTGCTGTTTAATGCGTTCGAGAATGGCCGGAGCGGCGGCGGCGCGGAGTATCCGACGAATGCCAGTCTCACTGCTTCGCCGGCAACCGATGGCGCGACGGTACGTCAGACGATCGTGGGATTGACATTCAACGGACCCAACCTCCCATTCGGGGGGAAAGCGGACGGTTCCATCTACCTCGACTTCTTCGCCGGTTCAACAGCTCCCTTCGACGACCTGATTCACATCCGCACCGCGGCTCTGAATCTGGTTTGGAAGAATACGACATTGACTGTCGGCCAGGATAAACCGATCATCTCTCCGCGCGATCCGACATCCTTCGCCCAGGTTGGAGTCTCTCCGCTCACCGACGCCGGAAATCTTTGGGACTGGAACCCGCAGGCGCGTATCGAGCGGCGATTTCTGTTCGACGACGACACAGGTCTGAAAGCTCAGGCCGGCGTTTACGAAACAACCGAGACTTACGGCCCCGGCCTTCCGGCAGAGTACGAGGACACGCTGGAGCGGAACCGGCCGGCCTACCAGGGCAGACTTGAGTTCTACCATGGCAACGACCGTCGACGCATCGAAATAGCGCCCGGATTCAGCACGGGAGCGACGCGTGTTGCCGGACAATCGGTCGAATCGACGATCGCTTCATTTGACGCCTTATTCCGGCCCATTCCCCTGCTCGAATTTACGGGCGAGGGATTCGACGGCAAGGATGTAGCGGGCCTCGGGGCGCTCGGCGGATTCAATATCCTGCCTTCGGGCGCCGTCATTCCCATTCACAGTCGCGGCGAGTGGGGACAGATCGCAGTCTTCCCCGCGCCGCGCTTGTCGTTCCACTTTTATGCGGGCGAACAGTATGACCGCCCGTCCGATATCGCGCCGTCGGATATTCAGCGCAATTTCGTCTACGCTGGGAATATGATGTACAAGCTGGCTCCGAACGTGATTGCCGCGCTCGAAGCCGCTCAGGCGCGAACGCGGTATTTTGGTTCGCTGCTTCGCCTGAACAATCATTATGATCTGGCGCTCGCTTATCTTTTTTAGTCTCGGCGCCTGCACGGCGGCATTCGGCGCGTCGCTCTCGGGCACGGTGATCCTTCGCGACTCCCATGTCGACGCCGTCAACAGAAAAAAGAATTTCTCGGGCGTCATCGTTTACGCCCGGCCGGTTGGCGCGGCGCCTGCCCTGGCTACGGCGCACGCGACGATGGAGCAGAAACGGAAGACATTCCTGCCGCACATCCTGCCGGTGATGCAGGGCACAACGGTCGATTTCCCCAACTTCGATCCGATCTTCCACAATGCGTTTTCCAGTTACAACGGGCAGATTTTCGACATCGGGCTGTATCCGCCCGGAACGTCGCGTTCGGTGCGATTCACCAGAACCGGCGTTATCCGCGTCTTCTGCAACATTCATCCGACGATGAGCGCGATCATTCTGGTCCTCAACACGCCTTATTTTGCGAGGACCTCGACGAACGGCTCCTTCAATCTCGATCTTCCGCCGGGCGAATACGACCTTGGCGTCTTTCATGAGCGCGCGACAGAACAGGAACTGTCGAGCCTTTCACGCCGAATCGTCGTCCCGGAGACAGGGCTGCGCCTCCCGCCGATCGCGGTTTCCGAGGCCGGGTACCTGCTCGCGCCGCACAAGAACAAATATGGTCGCGACTATCCTCCATCGCAGGACGACGAGATTATTTATCCGGGCGTGAGGAACTGACTGTGGACCTGCGACCTTCGTTTCGGCCCTCGCTTCTCTGGAAGATTCTGCTCTCGACCTCCGTGGCGATTACCCTGCTTCTCGCGCTCGCGGGTTGGTTCGCCCAGGACCAGACGCAATCCGTCCTGATGCGAAATCTGCAAAGCGAAATGCAGAGCAGCTTCAAAGCCTACGAGTCTCTGTGGCGATCCCGCGCCGCAACGCTGCGATCGGTGAGTCTGGTGCTGAGCGGCATGCCTGACGTGCGCGCGGCGTTCCGGACGAATGATCGCGCCACCATAAAAGATACGGCGGCGGAGGTTTGGAAAAAGGTCTCGCAATCGGACGCGCTGTTCCTCGTGACCGACCCGCGAGGAGAAGTGATCGCCTCACTTGGAGGCGGCGAGGTTCTCGGTAATCATGTAGACGCGGTTCGCGCCGCATCCGCGCATTTTCCCGCGCAGACGGACGGCTACGCTTTGGAGCGCGGACGTCTGTATGAGCTTGTGGTGACTCCGGTTTATGTGCAAATGGGGTATGGAGCCGGGCTGCTGAACGTTCTTGTCGCGGGATTTCCCATCGACGAAGCTGCCGCGCGGGAGCTCAAGAAACAGACCGCGGGCAGCGATTTCGTTTTCGTCGCGAATGGCGTCGCGGTGGTGTCGACGCTCCCCGTTCAGCCGAGCGCTCGGTTCGCTGCGCTGTACCGCCGCGATGCGAACCTGCAGCGCATCGATCTCCCGGAAGGTCAATTTGCCGTGCTGAGCACCACACTGCGCAGCATTGAAGGAGCGCCGCTGGGCGACCTGCTGACGATCCATACCTTCGCGGGCATACGCCGCGAGCTGGATTCGCTGCTGCAGAAACTCATTCTGGTTTGGGCCGCGGCGATTGTGACGGGCCTTGTACTAAGCGGCTATCTGGCCTGGCGAATTCTTACGCCCATCCGACGGCTGGACGAAGCGGCCTCCATGATCGCCAGGCAGGAATACGGCACGCGTGTTCCGGAAAAAGGCGACGACGAACTGGGCCGGCTTGCACGCACCTTCAATGCGATGTGCCGATCGATTCAACAGGCTCGAGAAGAACTCATTCGCCAGGAGCGGATCTCTACCATCGGGCGGCTGTCGACTTCCATCGTGCACGACCTGCGCAATCCGCTCGCGTCGATTTATGGAGGCGCGGAAATGATAATGGATGGACAGCTCAGCGAAGCGCAGCTCCAACGCGTCG
>JASHSD010000269.1 GCA_030036985.1 Bryobacteraceae bacterium | reverse complement strand
CGGCGAATAACCGGCGCGCGAAATATTACAAACTCACAGCTCGCGGGCGGAGGCAACTGGCGAGTGAAACGAATCGCTGGCGCCAGTTGAGCCACGCGATCGCCCGCGTGATGGAGACGGCGTGAGGCGATTCGTCATGCGGCTGCGTGCGCTGTGGAGGCGCGAGCAGATGGAACGCGACCTCGACGACGAAATGGCGTTCCATCTTGCCATGAGAGCGGAAGAGAGTGGTGATTCCTCGACCGCTCGCAGGCATTTCGGAAATCCCACGGCGCTGAAAGAATCCTGCCGCGAGCTGTGGGTGTTTACCGCCGTCGAGATCGGGTGGCAGGATTTCCGCTACGCATTGCGTACCCTGGCCCGCAACCAGGGTGTCACTTGGGTGGCGATTGCGGCTCTGGCATTGGGAACCGGCGCGAACACTACGGTGTTCACTGCCGTCAGCAGCGCCCTGTCCTTCGATATGGGAGTCGATCATATCGAGCGTCTGGTCATGATAACGCCCAGCCAGAGTTCCGGTGACAACCGGTTCTTCCAGTCGCTTCCGGCTTTTCGCGAACTTGCTTCCGGCATCCACTCGATAGACCACCTGGCCGCATACACAGCCGCGCAGGTTAACGTGGGCGATTCACGCGCTCTGCCCGAGCCGTTGTTATGCGTTCAGACGACCGTTTCCGGCTGGGATCTCATCAGCCGGCGCCCGATCCTCGGACGCGGATTGAGCCGTGCCGACGAACTTCCCGGAGCAACCCCTGTTGTGGTGCTCAGCCATCGGACATGGCAGAACCGCTATGGCGCCGACGCTTCGATATTGGGAAAGGCTGTGCGGGTCGATGGAAAGCCCAAGGTGATTGTCGGCGTTATGCCGGCTGGTGTGGTGTTTCCCGAAGGGGCGGATTTGTGGACAACACTCACTTCGGCGGATGTGCTTGCGGGCGCGCATATTCCCGTGATCTTCGGCCGGCTGGCTGACGGCACGAACCTGAAGGCATCCGGAAGCGAGATCGACAGCATTGCGCGACGTCTCAACCACGCGAATGCGGACGGGGCCGGTGGACCACAGGTGGAAGTGCGCCCGTTTCTGGAGATCATGGGGATATACGAAGGCAGGAAGATCCTGGTGGCTGTGGTTATTGCGGTAGGGTTCGTGTTACTCATCGTGTGCGCGGATGTTGCGAATCTGCTTCTGGCCCAGGCGGCGCGCAGAGGACGAGAAATCTCGATCCGAATCGCTGTCGGAGCGGGGCGTGCCCGCATCGTTCGGCAGCTTCTGATGGAAAGCATTCTGCTGGCGATCGGCGGCGGCGTCGCGGGCTGGATGATCGCGGCGCTGGGCCTGCACTGGTTCGATGTTCTGACGGCGAATACCCGGCGTCCCGCCTGGATCGATTTCTCGATGAATGCGCGGGCATTTGCTTATCTTGCCGCGATTTCGCTTGGCGCAGGAGTCATCTTCGGCCTGGCGCCGGCACTGCGTCTGGCCAACACCGATATCAACGGCGCGATGAAGGACGGCGGGTCGGCCGCCGCGACGGGATCCCGCAGTCACCGCCTGGCGAGCCTGCTGGTTGGTTTTCAGATGGCTCTTTGCGTGGTGTTGCTGGCCGGAGCCGGTCTGTTAATCCGCAGCTCGGTGAAGCTGTACAACGCGCCTCTGGTTGTCAATGCATCCGACGTGCTGACGATGCGGGTTAGTCTTCCCGAAGCTGGGTATTCTCATTCGGAGCAGCAGATAGCCTTCTTCTCCAGACTGAAAACGAAGCTGCAGTCGCTGCCGGGAGTCGAATCTGTGTCATTTGCGTCCGATCTGCCAATGGGCAGATTTATGCAGCTCAGGGGTGAACTGGAAGGACAAGGCGTCTCGGACAGCAGTGAGGCGCCGACGCTCAATGCCTTGATTGTCGCGAAGGATTACTTCCGCGTGATGCAGGTCGGACTGCGACTCGGACGATCGTTTTCTGAACGCGCGAGTGCGCCCGGAGAAGCCATTGTCAATGAGAGTTTCGCAGCGAGATCATGGCCCGGCGAGAACGCGCTTGGTAAACATCTGCGAATGTTCCACGGAACGCAAGCGCAGCCCTGGCTCACGGTAATCGGAGTCGTTCCCGACATTCCGCAGGATTACACGCACCCGCTCGACCGCGATGCACTGGTCTATCTGAACTATGTGGATCAGCCGCAGCGGACGATTTACGTGGCGGCCCGGACTGGAGTTTCGCCGCCGGCACTCCGCGAAAGCTTCCGGCGCGCCGTGCGCGAGTTGGATGAGAATCTTCCCGCTGAAGATGTTGAGCCGCTGGAAGATCACATTGCGCGAAACAGGCTGAATGTGACCTCGTTCGGATTGCTCTTCACGATATTCGCAGCGATAGCCATCGGGGTGGCGTCAGTCGGGCTGTATGGAGTGGTCGCACAGGCCGTAAGCAGGCGGACACGGGAGATTGGAATTCGCATGGCAATCGGGGCGCGCCGCATAGATATTTTTCGCCTTGTGATGATTCAGGGAATGGGCCAGGTCGCGATCGGCGTTGCCGCCGGGTTGCCGCCGGCGTTCGCGGTGAGCAGAGTTTTGCGCGGCGTGCTGGTAGGTATCTCGCCAAACGACCCCTTCACTTTCGCCGCGGTGATCCTGGTGCTGGCGCTGGCTGGGTTGCTGGGGTGCGCGATACCGGCGCGCCGCGCGGTTCGTGTTGAACCACAAGGGGCGCTGAGGTTGGGGTAGGTCTCTCCGCCGGGCCCTGACGTGACGAACGTTTCGGAGGAGTTCCAGTGCGGTTGCCTGGTGGAGGAGGTCAGAAGCGTTGCTCGCCGAGCAGTACGCGCGGGTTATTTTTTGCGCATCATTTTTTACGCATCTTGCGTAATTTTACGCATATGGTTTCTCGGACCTATGAAAAGCGTAATTGACAACCGATGGGAAGCGGTCGTCTCTCCTGGCAGGGTCATGCCCGATCGAGTGAAAAAGCATTTCGGGAAGCCGGCCCGGAGCTTTCATCAGGGCGGGGAGTCTGAGCCCTCCGTATGAAGTCCGTCGCGACGTGGGCGCCGGCGATCGTTTTCACGCTTGTCGCGGCCGGAATTCTCTTCGAGCAGATCGGGCAGCGCCAGGATCGTGCACGCTATGCGCGTGTCGGGCGAGCGGTCGATATCGGAGGCCGCACCCTTAACATCTACTGCTCGGGCGAGGGGCAGCCCGCGGTCGTGCTGCTTACGTTCAGTCACATGGCGGGGTTCGCCTGGAATGCCGTGCAACCCCGGGTCGCGGGATTCACGCATGCGTGCTGGTACGACCGCGCCGGGTATGGCTGGAGCGATCCGGCACCGGGAGAGCCGACGATGAGAGACACAGCATCCGATCTGCATGCGCTGCTGCATGCGGCCGGAGTGCCGTTGCCCGTCGTGATGCTGGGGACAGGCGATGCGGCGTCAGAGGTTCGCCTGTATCACGGGATGTATCCGCAGGAAGTTGCCGGAGTGGTGTTCGTCGGCGCGAACGGGACTGACGACGGGCAGGAGATACCGGAGTCGGCTAAGGGTCCGTGGGCGAAGATGTTCGGCGTCTT
This sequence comes from Bryobacteraceae bacterium, assembly GCA_030036985.1. Taxonomy (GTDB): domain Bacteria; phylum Acidobacteriota; class Terriglobia; order Bryobacterales; family Bryobacteraceae; genus BOG-234. The sequence continues at coordinate 2,440 of JASHSD010000269.1, read as the reverse complement.
CGCGGGCAATGCGCGCGGCGCGGGATGCATCGCGCTCCCGATGATGGCGGATGCGGGAGCGCTGCGGCTGTCGCGTGCGCTCGTAGGTCCGAGGGTAACGCCGGCTTTCGATATTCCTCCGGAACAGCGGGCGGAACTCGATTTTCTATCGGATAATCCGGAGGCCGCGCGTGGCGGCACGGTGTGTGCGAGGGAGGGAGACATGCGCGACGTGCGCAACGCCGGCAGTCTGGGGAGCCTGCCGCTGATTGTGCTGGCGGCCCGCAGCAGCTACTCCGGGGCCGGGCTGCAGGGAACGGATGCAAATGCGTGGAATAAGCATCAGGATGAGGTTGTTCAGCCGGGGCTGGCAGCGCTGTCCACACGCGGACGCCTGGTAATGCAGGATCATCGGCCAACGGGTGCGGAGGTGGTTCAGGCAATTCGAAGGGTTGTCACCGACGTGCGGGGGCGCTGAGGGAAAGGAACCGGCGACAGAACCGCCGGCGGTGTCGTTCGCCCTGCCACCGGAGTTGTGATGATGGACGTACTTCCAGAAACGGCGATCTCGGAAGCGCGGTTTTGGCGCGCAGGAGTGGGCCTTGGCATGAGTCCAAATCGCTACCCTGATCCCGGTGACTGAGCAGCCTTTGCTGGGCCTAACGCATGCTGCTGCCGGGAAACCTCGGCGAGGTTGGATTTACCGGAATCCTGAACGTCCGCGGAGGATCTCCAACTCGGCGATGGCCTCGATGTCCTTCGGCCGTCCCGCTGCGCGCTTGGTGGCGATCAGAGTCTCGAGATCGAGAACTCTGCACCGAACGCCGAACGCGTCCGCGGAAATGGAGCGATCCACCAGCTGTTCATAGCTTCCGCCTCCGGCGATTTCGCCCAAGAGATCTATCGGACCGAGATCGCTGGTCAGCGTGAAATTCAACCCCGCCTGAAGCGTCTCCACGTCGAAGCGAAAGGGCAGCCCGGGCGGCGCGCCTCTCAGATAAGGGTGTAAGCTTCCCAAAGCGCTCACCAGCTTCCGCAGGTTATCGGCGCCTCGGCGATAGACTATGTCAACATCCTGCGTGAGACGCGGCGAGCCATGGGCGGCCGCAGCAACGCCGCCGACAAGGATGAAATCCACGTCCGCTTTGCCCAGAGCGCACAGGAGCTTACTTAGATTTGTCAATTGCCTTGGCCGTTTGGGCGCGCAGTTGGTCGATTGCCTCGCCGAAATCCTGAAGCGCCCGCAGGCGTTCCTCGACCGTGCGCTTTAGGCATTCGTCAATCAGCGTGACGTCCACATCGCGCTTGTATAACTCGATGATTTCGTCGATCGAATTCACAGCCCGCTCAGCTTCATGATAACTGTCGTTGGGTGCGCGATATGAAAGGTATGGATTCGCTGAGCAGGGTGTACCCATGGCGATTGATTTCGTTCCCGGCTTGTACTGGCTCCCGGCAACCGCTCCCTTGCGGTCGCGGCTCAGTACAGATCGCGTTTCGCGGCGCGGATCGCATTTCTCGGTACGGATCCATTTCCCGGCACGTTTCGATTCCGCTCACTGATTCGACAGCAGCACCTTCATCACACCGCGTTGCGCCGCGCGATCGAAAGCCGCCGGCGCGTCGGCAAGGCGCATCCGCTCCGAGATCATCGACTTCACATCGATCGCGTGCAGCCGCAGCAATTCGAGCGCGGGTTCGAAACGCCCGCAGCGCGAACCCACCAGCGTGATCTCGTTGACGATCACCGGCGCCGTGTCCAGCGGAATCTCGCCATGAACCGTGGATTTCATGATCACCGTACCACGCGGCTCGACCATGCGGATGGCCGCGCGCAATCCGGCCTGCGAGCCCGTGGCGTCGACCACCCATTGGTATGCCGCTTCGGGAAGGTGGTCGCCGCGAATCTCGGTGGCGACGCCCGCCTTCGCCGCGATCCGCAACTTCTCGGCATGACGGCCGAACTGATGCACGCGGTAGCCCTCGGCCTGCAGGACCTGTGCGATCAGAAGCCCGAGCTTTCCGTCGCCCAGAACCGCGATGGGGCTGCCGCAGGGAATCTGGACCTGATCCAGAATCTCGCAGGCGGCCGCGACCGGCTCGGTGAACACCGCGACCTCCGTCGGGATCGAATCGGGGACCACGTGCAGGTTGCTTTCGGGCAGCGTGAGAAATTCGCGGAAAGCGCCGGGATGGCGCACGATTCCCAGCACGGACCGCGTCGGGCAATGACGTCCCAAACCGCGTTTGCACCAGGAACAGATGCCGCAGGCGAGATTGATTTCACCCACCACGCGCCTGCCGATGAGGTCCTGCGAATCCGCGGCAATAACCTCGCCCACGAACTCATGGCCGGGCACGCCGGAGAAGCCGTAATAGCCGCGCCGCAGCTCCAGATCGGTGTTGCAGATGCCCGCCTGCAGCAGACGGATCAGGGCGAAGCCTTCGGGTCTTTCGGGTG
>JASHSD010000268.1 GCA_030036985.1 Bryobacteraceae bacterium | reverse complement strand
ACAGGGGAATCCAACGCCTCCTCCTGTGCCAGTGCCCGGGTGCCCCGGATGCGGATGGCGATGGGTAAAAGACGTTCTAAACGGCCGGGGCGGTACGTGGAAGCCTGTTGGTTTTCCCAAGACCCCCGGAGGCATTCCCGGAGCTAGTTGGGACCCCGGTTCACGCGGGGGACCAGGGCATTGGGACGTTGACGACGGCAACGGAAAACGAACCCGTCACTATCCTAACGGTAGCCCCATGCCAGATCATATCGCCCATCCTAGAAACTGGGGACCGGCTTATACCGTCGTTGGCGTTGGCGTCGGGGGGTATGTGATATATCGAACCATCCGATTGTTGCCTTCGCTGGTGCCCCCACTTTGGCCCACTCTCCTACCAAACCTTGTAATCCCGTGAACTGCCAAATACCATTGACATGATGAGAGTGCTTACAGTTGACGAAGCAGCCAAAATCCTCGGCGTTGAGGACCTCAATGCTTTTTGCAATATCACCTGGCTTCCCGAAGACCACGTCGGAACCTTCGAGATCCCGAAAGACTCAGGTGCCAAGGTGGCGTTGGCTCGCAGAATCGCGAACATGCTTTTGGAGCGTGGTCCTGTGCTGCTCTGGATCACGGGTTGGGGAGTCTGGCCCAGCTCTGAGCATTTTGACCTCTTTGACAGGTACAGGCTGTCCTTCGGTGAAAGCCGATCATTGCGTGAGGCACCCGTGCACTTCTTGGACGCTGGAGATAATGTGACCCTCATCAGCCTCCTTTGCATAGGTTTTTTCTTCGTTTGGGATTTTGAGATCTTGAGCCTAGATCGGGAGGTGGACATCGTCGCTAGCCACGACGAGTGGCTCGAAGCTCGCATCAGTCAGCGCGAACTCGTTTTTTACGAGTTTTTTTCTAAATATATTGGGTTGGCGTCAAATATCGATGCTTAGGTTGTGCGACGTGAGAAAACACCATCGTCCAGTGCCGGGTCCCCGCCGGCTGACCCTCCAGCCGCGGGCGGGGCGGTGCCTAAGAATCTGAAGAGGCCAGCGTCGGCGGCCAGCCAACAACTTATGCAGCTTCGGTTCCGCAGACTCCGTTTTGCAAATCGCGCGCACGCCAAATCAGCGAGTTACCGGCGGTATCCGAAAGCTTCGATGAAGCCTCCTTTGACAGCTGGCGTAGGGCTAGCTAGCGTGTCACCCCTGCTTATGCTGCGGAGCGACCGGGTTACAGATACGTGCTGCAGTCGACGCCCTATGCGACGGGCGGCTCTCTGACGGCGTGGACACTGACGACCATGGATACGGCCGGGCGGGTCATCGAGGTGGATCATTATTCGGGAAGCGCGCCGCCCGCGCCCTGGCTGCCCAGCGGCCAGACAGCGCCATCGAATACGGGCACAGCGACGGTTGCCTACGACCAGACACTCTCCGGCTGCACGGGACCGGCGACCAAATCGACGGACGAAGCGGGAAACGTGAAATACACGTGTTCTGACGGCCTGGACAGGCTGATTTCAGTGACCGAGCCGAACGCAACGAGCGGGGCCGCCGGTACGGTGACGACGTACGGATACGACAGCTTCGGCAACATAACCTCGGTGGACGCGACATCGGGCGGGACTCAGGAGCCAACGCTGAGTTGCGGGCACATGCGATGCTTCGCGTACAGCGGCCCGCTGTCTCGTCTGATGTCGGCGTCGAATCCCGAGAGCGGAACAACGACGTACCAGTATGACAATAACGGCAATCTGCTCAAGCGGACGGACGCCAATGGCACGATCATGACAGTGGCGGCATATGACGGTCTGAACAGGCCGACGGGGATTTCGGCGGGAAGCCCGGCGGTGACGTACGTTCCGGGCAGCGTGACCACACCTTCGGGCACGTACAACGTGGCAGCCACTCCCTCGGTGACGTACACTTACGACGCGGGTTTCAAGGGCGCGCTCTCATCGGTGGCCAATTCGGCAAGCACGACCTCGTACGCGTACGACGGCTTCGGCCGCATCAGCGGGAGCACCCAGACGATGGGAGCGAGCGGGCCGTCTTACACGTTCGGGTACAAGTATTCGCTCACGGACACGCTGAATTCGATGACGTATCCTTCGGGCCGTCAGGTGGATTATCAGCTCGACAGCGCCGACCGTGTGACGACGGTGCAAAATGTGACCGGCGGAGGCGACTATGCGAGCAGCATCGGTTACACTCCGAACAGCGACCTGAGCGGTATGACGCTGGGCAACGGAGTGACACAGAACTTCACCTGGAACGACCGTCTGCAGCCGACCGGCATGACCGCGACGGGCGGGGGCGCCACGCTGCTTGGCCTGGGCTTTTTCCCCTGTTCCGGCGGCGCGACTTCCTGTGCAACCAACGCGGGCGCCGGGACAGGCAATAATGGGAATCTGCTGTCGCAGACGATTACGATGCCTGTGCCGGGCCAGCCGCAGAATCCGCTGAATCTGACGCAGAGCTATACGTACGATCATCTGAACCGGATTACCGGGGCGCAGGAAACAGGGGGCGGCGCCAACTGGTCCCAAGCCTACGGCTATGATGTTCTCGGGAACCGGTGGGTGTCGTCAAACACGGGTTTGCCGAATCTTCCGCTGGAGACGCCGGTGGCGTCGAGCTGGTATTCGACGACGCTGCCGAACCGGTATGCGGCCTGGACGTACGATAATACCGGCAACGTGCTGCAGATGGGCTCGGTGGTGAACAGTTTCACCTACGATGCGGAAAACCGCCAGGTAACCGCGTGTTTCAACTGCGCGGTGGGTTCGCCGACGGGGACGTACGCCTACGACGGCATTGGCCAGAGGGTGAGCAAGACGGCGGGTGGGCAGACGACGACGTATGTTTACGCCGCGTTCGGCAACGTGGCGGCGGAGTATTCGACGGGGGCGGTGACGAGCGCGTGCGGAACGCCGACTTGCTACGTGACCACGGACCACTTGGGATCGACGCGGATGCTGACGAGCAGCGCGGGCGCGGTGGGGTCGCGGTACGATTATCAGCCGTTCGGGCTGGAGATTCCGGCTGGGTACGACGGGCGGACGACGGGGATGGGATTCCTGAGCACGCCCGACGCGACGAACCCGAAGTACACGGGGCAGGAGCGGGATCAGGAGACGACGCTGGATAACTTCCTGGTGCGCTATTACGATCCGGCGCAGGGGAGGTTCCAGAGTCCCGATCCGGGGAATGCCGGGGCAGATCCGGGGAATCCGCAGAGCTGGAACGGGTTCGGGTATGTCGCAAACAATCCACTGTCGTTAACAGATCCCAGCGGGATGGACGCCGTGGTCGCCGGCGCTGGAATCGGCACTGCGGTGTGTGGTCCGGTCTGCACGGGGATCGGCGCCGGCATCGGCGCGATCATTGATGGCTTGGCGCTGTGGGGCATTTTCGGAGGCGGTGGACCTTCGACAATATCGCCGTCGCTTGTCACGCCATCGAGCCCAGTATTACAGACGGCGGTGAACCTTACAAATACTGCACTGACGACGATTGGTAATTTCAGAAGCAGCCCCAATTGCACCGGTGCAGTCACCGCTGCGGGGGCGGCGGCGGGAGCCGGAGCTGGCGCACAGGCTGGGGGCGATATCGGAGCGGCGGCGGGAGCCGGCCTGGGGACGCTGGCGCTTCCAGGCGGTGGAACCGTCGGCGGTGGCGTCGTCGGCTTTGGCGTAGGCGGCGGGATTGGGGCTGCCGTCGGCTACCAAGCTGGTAGGGCAGTTGGCGGCTTGGCGGCGAGCGTCTTCTGTAACAGCAATACGACCGGCGGGAGCGGCGGGAGCACCAATCACGGGAATCAGCGCTTTGGTGAGCGAAACATCTCCCGGCAAGACGTCGATCACGCGATAGAGAGCGCCAAAGAGGCTGGGCAGGTCACAACCAAGATCGGCAAGTATGGGACGCCCCAGAACATATATAACGGCACGAACGGCCTGACAGTCGTAGTCGAAACGGCAGGGCGAAACGCAGGTAAGGTTATCACAGCGTGGTGGAGATAGTCGGCCATGGTTCCGGCAACGGTCATCGACAATGCATTACGAAGTGAAGATGTCGAGGGTCTGCTCGAACTCGGCGCACCGAGCGACGAGTATTCTCACGAGGCAAAGACAATCGCGTCGGCGTTAGAAGAGCTTACCCCAGGCGCTGCCTCGGAGGACGGCATTGCCGCCGTGGTCGCAAAGGTATGGGCAAGATCATTCGATCTTTCCGACGAAGACCTTGACAAGCGCTATGCCGCCCTTCGTCGAGTTGCTCGGCAGATCCTCGCTTTTTATTTGGAAGATGGCTAACTGAGTGAATCGGTGCCTTCCGCACCGGCTTAGAGGGGATACGTCAAGCCGGAGTAGATGCGTATAGCGACTCGGGCTCCCGTATGGTAACCGCTAAAACAGCGGCTTCTTCGGCCAGCAACCGTTTTCGCGTTATGTATGGGAACGTGTTGGGATTCAAAAGGAGCGAGGCCGGCGTGGTCGCGAACGGTCATCTCCGGCAAAATCCCCCCTCCGGTCAGAACCCGTAAGCAAATAGAGAGCCATCCGCGCGGCGCGGGCCGGAAAAAGCATCGGGGGTATGCTTCCCTGCGATGCTTCACGTGCACGACCTCGATGGTGTCGCCCGTGATCGTGGAACCGGACGCGCTAGTTGCCGAGGCGCAGGCGGAACTCGGGCGGATCGATGCTTTGGAGCCGCTTCGCGTCGCTTTCTTCGGAGGTCAGAAATCCGGCCAGCCCGTGCAGCAGATCGAGCGCGGATTCGCGATCGATGGCGCGAACGTCGGCGCGGGCCTGATCGATCCAGACGATCTTCCTGGCCATTCTCTTTAACCGCCGTTCTCAGTGGCTGGCGCGGCTGCGCCCGTCCGGCCGCGGCGTGCGGCCCATACACTCGAAGTCGTTCATAGTGAACCCGAGATCGGCGAGCACGTCCTCATGCGGGACGGGCTGGTTGTGCTTCAGCCATTGCGAGCCTGAGCGGCGGCGTGGTCCTCTTCGGCGTCGATCTCTTCGTCTTCAGGCGGCGCATCGGCGAACTTGCGGGAATGCGGATACAGCATGACTTCCAGCTGGATAGCGCCGACCGTGTGACTACGGTGGCAAAATGTGACCGACGGAGGCGACTATGCGAACGGCATCGGTTACACTGCGAACAGCGACCTGAGCGGCATGACACTGGGCAACGGAGTGATGCAGACCTACACCTGGAATGACCGTCTGCAGCCGACCGGGATAACGGCCTCACAGGGAGGAACCACCCTGCTGGGGCTGGGTTTGTATCCGTGTCCGTACCCCGCGACCACGTGCGCCTCAGGAAACGGGACCGGTAATACTGGGAGTCTGCTGTTGCAGACGATCACGATGCCGGGGCTGAATCTGACGCAGAGCTACACCTACGATCATCTGAACCGGCTGACGCAGGCGCAGGAGACTGGCGGAAGTTCCAACTGGTCGCAGAGTTACGGCTACGACGTGCTCGGCAACCGCTGGTCTCGTCAAACACGGGTCTGCCGAACCTGTCGCTGGAGACGCCGGTGGCGTCGAGTTGGTATTCGACGACTTTGCCGAACCGGTATGCGGCCTGGACCTACGATAATGCCGGCAATGTGCTGCAGATGGGATCGGTGGTGAACAGTTTCACCTACGATGCGGAAAACCGTCAGGTAACGGCGTGTTTCAACTGCGCGGTGGGTTCGCCGACGGGGACGTACGCGTACGACGGCCTTGGCCAACGGGTGAGCAAGACGGCGGGTGGGCAGACGACGACGTATGTGTACGACGCGTTCGGCAACGTGGCGGCGGAGTATTCGACAGCAGCGGTGACGAGTCCGTGCGGGACGCCGACTTGCTACGTGACCACAGACCACCTGGGGTCGACGCGGATGCTGACGAGCAGCGCGGGCGCGGTGGGGTCGCGCTACGATTATCAGCCGTTCGGGCTGGAGATTCCGGCTGGGTACGACGGGCGGACGACGGGGATGGGATTCCTGAGCAC
>JASHSD010000267.1 GCA_030036985.1 Bryobacteraceae bacterium | reverse complement strand
GAGACCGAACAATCCTCCGAAGAACGACTCCCGCATCAGCAGGATGCGCGGACTCCCGCCCGCCAGCAGCGCCAGCGCGCTCGCCGCGATTCCCAGCAGAACCACAACTGAAATCGGATCCAACTCCCGACGCCGGATAAGGTCGAAAACGCTTTTCACCAGCGGGAACGTCGTGGCCATCAACAGGGCCGTATATTCCGACGGCGAGATGTATCGCTTTGAGAGTTTATACAAGACCGCCGGGATGACCGCGTTCAGCGCGATATCAAGGAGAAATCCGCGAAACGCGCGCCGGACCTGATCGGAGACGTCGGCCATCCTTCATCTTCACCGAGATGCTCTTGTAAGTCATCTTTAAACCGACTCGTTGAGCCGCCTTGCCATCGGCGACTGGAACCGGCTCGGCCGAACGGACTCCAAAGGGTGAAAATGGATTATGACTCGCGATCAGGTTATTGCCCGGCTGCGCGAACGTGAATCGGAGCTTAAGGCCGCCGGAATAGTGCGGCTGTCGTTGTTCGGTTCAACAGCCAGGGGTGATCGCCGCCAGGATTCCGACATCGATCTGCTTGCGGCCTTCGATGAAACGCGGCGAATCTCCCTGATGGATGTGGCCGGCATCGAACTCCAGCTCTCCGAGATGCTTGGGCAACCGGTGGATCTGGTCGAGAAAGGAACGCTCAAGCCTCGCGTGCAGAGGAGCGTCGAGGCAGAAGCTCTTCGTGCCTTCTAAAGATCCGGTTCAGCGTTTCGAAGACGTTCTCGAAAACAGGATCGAGATCAGCCGCGTATGGCTGATGGTCAAGGACGACCCGCCGACGCTGAAGACCGCGGTTCAGGCCGCATTGCAACGACTGCGGGCCGGACAGATTTAACGATTCAGTTGCGATTCGGCTCGTGTTGGCGCTATCGAAAGGCCAGTTTCGCCTTGCGTTCTTCTTCCTCTCTAATCCCCGGACCGTAGAGTTTTTCGAAGAAGCCTTCCTTCACCAGCCGGTCGACCAGGCTGTTGTCGATCACCTTGCGGAAATCGTACCCGCGCATCTGAGCCGCGATGCGTTCGTCCATAGGATGGTCGAGCAGGTATTTGACAGCCGCGGCCGGAATGTAGGGAACGCGCTCGTAATCGTTGACCTGCGCGTAGTGGTCATAGACGCGCTCGACATCGGCGCGGTCCTCCTTGTTCCAGGCGAGGTAAGCCTTCACGGCGAACGCCTTGTCGTCATAGAAGCGCTTAATAGCCTCAGCGTGGGCTTCGATCAAGCGTTCGGCCAGCCCGGGGTTCGTCGTAATTGTGGATTTTTTAAAAAGGAAGACCGACGGCGCATAAATCTCGTCGAAATCGCTGATATTGCCGAGACTCTTGAAGCCCTCCTGCTCCAGCTTGAAATAGACCGGCGCCGTGAGCATGGTCGCGTCGACCCGGCCGCTCACCAGAGCCGCCGCGCGCGAATTGACATCCGAGCCCAGCGGTATCCATTCCACATCCCTCTGGTTCAGCCCCACTCTGTTCAGCAATCCGATGGTGTAGTTATAAGGCGCGTCGCCGATCTGGCTCACGCCGATGCGTTTGCCTTTCAGCTCGCGGATGCCGGCGAATCTTTTAGGCGCCATCAGTGCGAAGAGGCTCTTCTTATATTGGCTGGCAACGGCCACGAGCGATCCGTCTTTGGACGCGGCGATCATCGCCAGCTCCAGCGGATAGGCCGTCATGACCGCTTCGCCGCTGACCACCATGGCGATACCCGCCGGGTGGACGCCGAAAACGAGGCTCGTATCGAAGCCGTACTTCTGGTAATAACCGCCCTCCTTCGCGATGTACAGCGGCCACACCTGGCCGGTTCGTGTCGGGTAGTTGATGACGATCTTCTGCAATGGCGCGTTTTGCGCCGGGAGGCACTGACACAACAACAGGGCAGCTAGGACGCTAACGCCAGTGGGCGAAGCCCATCGCGCTGCCGGTGCCCGCTTCCGATCGATAACACGGAACATAATCGATTACCTTCATTCTCAATCCGGCTTCCGCCATCATGCCCGCCGCGACAATCCAGTTCTTGATCTCCGAGGTCCCCGACTGGAACATGCATTCAGGCAGGCTCGTCAGCGTATCCGCGTCGCCGCTCCGCATGGCATCGAGCACCTTCGTATCGAACTCTTCGTCGATTACGAAATGCGTCAGTCCGCCCGAGGCGATGACACAGATCTTCAAATCCTCCGGCCATTTCGATACCGCCCGCGCCAGAGCTTTGCCGAACGCGTAACAACGCGCCGCGGTCGGCTGATTCGGCGGATAAAACGTATTCACAAAAACGGGAACGTGCGGGATCGCCTGGTCGCGCATCAATCGCCGATAAACGAATCCGTACGCGTGCGGCGCCGCGTTGGAGCCGATCGCGCCAGTCGGCAGTTTCGTCAGTTGCGCCACGTCGAAATCGTCATGGACAGCTTGCTCGATCAGATGCTTTCCCAACCCCGGCAGACATGGGTACTGCGTATACACCGAAGGCGTGCGATCCAACTCGGCGCGCGCGACTCCGGGCGGCAACGACGCCAGAAACTCCGGCGTGCGTGGAATGCCTTCCACGTAATCTCCCCAGAAGAGGGCGAACGCCGGGACGTGATCGCTGTTAAAAATTTCCATCTGATCGTTGCCAATCAGGATGGCGGCATCCGGCTTCGAATCAAAATAGATGTCGCCCAGCTGCCGAACCGCCGTCTGGCAGCGCGCGTGGCGTTCGCGAAAGACCTCGGGTGTGAGCACCGCCTCCAGTCCGTCGTTCCGGTGCAGTTCGGCCATCTGGTCGAACGTATAGACCTTGCCCTGATAAAAATGCCTGGGATTGGCGCGATCCGCGGGCACGCGCTCATGCCATGCTTCGGGGCGAACCGAAAGCATGGGCCCGTGCGAAGTTCCAAGACCAAACGAAATCCGCGCCATATGGTTTCCCGACAAATCATCTCACATGGATCGGGCAAGTGAAGTAGACTTGAAAATCCCGGAGGTCTCATGAAGAAGAAATTGGCCCTCGCCGGTCTGCTGCTCGCTCTCGCCGCAGTTGCGTATTCGCAACAGCAATCGGGCCCATCCGAGCAAGCGAAGACTCTCATCTGGGCGTATCCCGTTCCCGACAAAGCGCCGCCCGCCGCGGCCGACAACACGCCCAAACACATCCCCGGCAGCACCAAAGCCTATACGCAAGCGCAGATCGACGATCAGTTCAATCCTCCGGACTGGTTTCCGGACGAACACGGCCCTCTGCCCCGGCTGTTGACGCGCGGCGTACAGGCGCAGGCCTGTGCTACCTGCCATCTCATATCCGGCGACGGCCATCCCGAATCCGCCGACCTCGCCGGCCAGCCCCTCGAATACATGCTGCGCCAGATGGCCGACTTCAAGAACAACCTGCGCAAAGACCCGCAGGCCTACGAAGCTACGCAGCGCGCCTCGCGCATGAACGTCATTGCGGGCGGAATCTCCGATGAAGATATGCGCGAAGCCGTCAAGTACTTCGCGTCGCTCAACCCGCAGGTCTGGTACAAGGTGATCGAAACCCAAACCGCCCCGAAGACCTGGGTCAACGGAGGACGTATGCGCCTGCCTCTGGTGGGCGGTGGCACAGAGCCTGTCGGCGATCGCATTGTGACTCTCCCGCAGGACCCTGCGCGAGTTGAAAGCCGCGATCCGCATTCCGGTTTTATCGCCTATGTGCCCATCGGCAGCATTGAGAAGGGCAAGGCCCTCGTGACCACCGGCGGAGAAGGTAAGACTATCGCCTGCGCCACCTGCCACGGCGAAGGTCTGAAAGGACTGGGCGATATCCCGCGCATCGCAGGCGTCCATCCCATCTATGTCGTTCGGCAGCTCTACAACATTCAGATCGGCGCCAACACCAGCACCGCTGCCGCGCCCATGAAGAAGGTTGTCGAAAAACTCACTGAAGACGATATGGTTGCGATTGCCGCATACACCGCATCGCTCCCGCCCCGATAAGGCCAAATGGCGATACGCTGGTAACCGGGTGGGAGCATAATGTCGCTGCGAGCCTGCGTTCTGCTGTTTGCCGGGGTCTCTACTCTGGCGGCCCAATCGAAAAAGCCGGAGGATCTCGCGCTGGGCAAGGTCCTGGTGACGCCCCGCAGCGCGCCGGACCCAGTATTCGCAGAGTCGGTGATTCTGCTGGTGCGCTACAGCGGGCATGAGGCCGTCGGGCTGATGGTGAACCGCCGCAGCAAGGTTCCGGTTTCGCGCGCACTGCATGAACTGAAGAGCGCGGCGGGTCACGACGAACCGATCTTCGTCGGCGGACCCGTGGAACTGGACACCGTGATGGCCCTCGCGAAGGCGTCGAAAGAGCCCGAAGGCGGCAGCGCGGTTTTGGGCAACATCTACCTGATCGGCTCCAAAGCGGGTCTCGAAAAAGCGCTGGCCGGACCCGATCCGAAGGACGTTCGCA
>JASHSD010000266.1 GCA_030036985.1 Bryobacteraceae bacterium | reverse complement strand
AGGTGGCCCGGCTTCGGAGCCGTCGGCGACAACGAGACGAAATAATGCTGATCCTGCCTCTCCGACACACAATCCGCCCGCCGCCAGTTGACCATGTGAATAATCTCAGGCATCATTGCAAGTGCCAGCGTCGCTACGCTCCGACTTTGTTCTCATCGCGTCGGAATCATCCATTCACATCGCCGGAATGCGCAACCGCGGGCAACAGATGCCAGTAACGCGCGAAAATTTGGGCGAATGCACCTTTTTCGTGGGGATGGAAATCATCCTCGTCCTGGTTCCGGAAGGCCTGGGCCGACAGTCTGAGAAGCTTCAGGCGCGTCTCATCGTCCGGGCATTCGCGGGAGAGGTTTCTCACAAAAAACAGAGGAAAACGTTCTCCGGGCGGCGGATCGTCGAAATACGCCAGGAGCTCTCCGATATGGCCATGCTGAGCCATTGCGTTCGCCAATCCGACAACCTCGCTTCCAACCGGGCTTCCATGACGGCCGAACCTTTTCTCGTGTTCGGTTTTCCGATCGGCATAGAGCTGGAAGGCGTCCCGGGGAGAGACTGCCGCCGCGGGAAACACGGCGTTGTCGAGGAGCAACTCGGCGGTTTCGGCGTCGAGACTCTTAGCGAGACTCAGGCCGCGCTTCAGCAGAGCGACCGCGGCGGCTTCATCGGAACGCGCAAGAACTCGCGCGATATGCACCAGCGCCGCGGCGCGGACAGCCGTTTCGGACTGCTCCGCCTGTTTCACGGCACTCACGAGAAGATCGTCCCGCATACTCGCAGCTTAGCGCCGAACGGGCGGATACAGGCAGTCACTCGGACGTGTAACGCCCGATTCGCCGATGTGGACGATGCCGCCGCGCGGGTGCTGTCGAAGGACAGCGGTGATGCCGCTCACTGGTCCAGGCGGATTGCCAACCCAATGCCACATAGTTTTTTGTGGGGTCAGGCCTTCGGGCCTGCGGCGGGGCTTCCGCCCCGGCCCGAGACCGACCGAAACCACTATCTAACCCTCGAATTTGCGTGACTCCATGCCGCCCGAAAGGGCGGCTACAGCGCCGAAGCGCCGGCCCCACAATCAGGCTGGAAAACTCGATCCGGAAAACTACGTGGCATTGGATTGCCAACCCGCCCTACGGTCAGGGCTAACGGGCCGGTTCGATCCGGAGGCCTTCGCGGGCTTCGTCGCCGGGGTTGCCGACGATCATGTCGCCTTCCTGCAATCCGCCCACGACTTCGAGGCGGTCGCCGTAGTCGCGGCCGACCTGGATCTTTCGAATGTGGAGAATGTTGCCGGGTCCGACCACCGCGACCTGGGCGCCGTTGTCGCGCATCATCATGGCGTCGCTCGGAACCAGCAGCGGCGGATCGGCCCGGGCGCTGGTCAGCTCGACCTGCGCGTACATGCCGGGCAGCAGCGCGTTGTCCGCATTCGGCACGTGCACTTCGACCAGCAGAGTGCGGCTGGAGGGATCGAGCGCCTCCGTGCTGCGGGCGATGGTTCCGGCGAACTGGCGGCCAGGGAGGCTGGAAACAGTCAGCGTCGCGGGCTGACCGGCGCGGACAGAATCGGCGTAAGTCTGCGGCGCGTTGGCGCGCCCCGTGCTCCCGGCTTCAAGGATAGATCCGTCGTCGTCGCGTGGCAGCTGACGACGGCCCGCGAAAAAACCCCTTGCAATCCAACCACGGTTGTCATAGATTTACTTACGTTGGTAAGGAATGACTTATGCGACTTCCAAAGCTGAGCAAACTGGAGCTGATCGTCATGGAGGCGCTGTGGACGAACGGGCCGTCCTCGATTCGTGAGATTCACGGAACCTTCCCGGTGAAGAAGCGGCCAACGTACAGCACAGTGCAGACGATGGTCTATCGGCTCGAAGCCAAGAAGGCCCTGCGGCGCCTCAGGAAGATCGGTAACGCATTCATCTTTGAGGCGGCGGTTTCGAGAGAAGCGGCACAGCGCAAGCTGATCGACGACCTGTTGGGTCTGTTTGGCGGCAGAACCGCGCCCATTATTGCCCACCTGATCGAATCCGGCTCCTTCACACGTGAAGACGTGCGGGAAGCCGACAAGCTCGTGTCGGAGCATGAGCGAAAGGAGGAATCGAAATGATCCCGGATTCTCTTTCTCCAATTGCGAATCATCTGTGGCAATCGACGGTGTTCGCCGGAGTCGCCGGTTTGCTCACGCCGGCGTTGCGGAAGAATCCGGCGAGAGTCCGCCACTGGATATGGGTAGCCGCGTCCCTCAAATTTCTGATCCCGTTTTCCGTGCTCATCGCGATCGGTAGCCGCATCGAATGGCATACGGCGCCGGCTTCAACGGCACCCAGCCTTTCCATGGCTCTCGATCAGGCGGTTCAACCGTTCGCCGTTCCGGAGACCGCACTGGTGAGGCCGGCGCCCGCGGCAAATCCGCTTCCGCCGATCGTGTGGACCTTGTGGGCCTGCGGTTTCATCGGCACTGCCGGATCGTCGTTGATCCGCTACCGGCGCATCGCCGCGGCTGTTCGTGCAGGATCTCCTGTCGATCTCGGCATTCCGATTCGAGTGATTTGTTCGCCCGCATTTATCGAACCCGGCATCCTCGGCATGTTTCGGCCGGTGCTCCTGCTGCCGGACGGAATTTTCGAGCACCTGACGCCGGAACAGTGGAAGGCCGTCGTTGCGCATGAGCTCTGCCACGTTCGCCGGCGGGACAATTTCATTGGCCTGCTTCAGCTGTTTGTGGAGACCGTGTTCTGGTTCCATCCGTTGACGTGGTGGATCGGCAAGCGAATCCTCGAAGAGCGGGAGCGGGCATGCGATGAAGAGGTGGTGAAGCTGGGCAACGAGCCTCGAGCGTACGCCCGGGGCATTCTTAAGGTTTGCGAGCGTTACCTGGAATCGTCGACGCCATGCGTGGCAGGAGTCTCCGGGTCAAATCTGAAAACGAGGATCGAGGCGATCCTGAATGAGAGGATCGCGAAGGACCTTAATGACGGCACGAAGGCGCTGTTGGCCGCCGCGGGAGTGTTTGCTGTCGCCGTGCCGATTGCGATCGGCTTGCTGGACGGGGTGACCCTCCGGGCGCAGACAGTGTCGCCGTCGCTGAGATTTGAAGTCGCTTCCGTCAAGCCGTGGCAACCCGATCCAAAGGCGCCGGCGCATCCTCGGTCGTCAGGGATTCCTGGACCCAACAACAACGACCCTGGGCGATTCACGGCCCACACGAACCTGTTGAGCCTTGTTCTCACCGCTTGGGACATTCCTGCTTACCAACTCTCTGAGACTGCGGATCTCTACACGCGGCGGCTCGAAGTCGAAGCCAAAATGCCGGTCGATACTACGAGGGAGCAGTTTAACGTGATGCTGCGGAATCTCCTGGCGGATCGCCTCGGTCTCAAGTTTCATTGGACCACCCGGCAAATGGAAATTTACGCGCTGGTGGTGGCGAAAGGCGGCCCGAACCTCAGGCCGGCGGCGCCGGATTTACTTCAACCAAGCGAAAGCCCCTCAAATACGGGCAACGCTTTCCCGCTCAGGATTGGACCCGACGGTTTCCCTCTCCCGCCGCCGGGAAATCGTCCATGGATGGCACTGGCGCCGGGCGGCAAGGTGGGCATGCGTGAGCACAATGAGACTGCGGCAGAGATGGCCAGGTCGATTGGCATGCGAACCCTGGACGGTCCGCTGACGGATGCGACGGGCCTCACGGGCACGTACGACTACACGCTCTTCTGGTCCATGCAGGCCACTACTGCTGCGCTGGGGGCGGCGCCGACGGTCGATCCGGACGCTCCGGGTGCGTCCGACGGTCCGAGCATATTCGATGCGGTTCGGGATCAGCTCGGGCTGAAAATTGAAAAGAAGAGGGGACCTATGCAGATATTGGTGGTCGATCACGTCGACAAAAGGCCGACAGAGAACTGAATCGAAGGCCCGGATACCGGCGATGCCGCTCAACGGTCCAGGCGGATTGCCAATCCGCCGCAGGTTAACAACCTGCCCTACATTACCGGGTCGGTTCGATCCGCAGGCCTTCGCGGGCTTCGTCGCCGGGGTTGCCGACGATCATATCGCCTTCCTGCAATCCTCCCACGACTTCGAGGCGGTCGCCGTAATCGCGGCCGACCTGGATCTTGCGAATGTGGAGAATGTTGCCGGGTCCGACGACCGCGACCTGGGCGCCGTTATCGCGCATCATCATGGCGTCGCTCGGCACCAGCAGCGGCGGATCGGCCCGGGCGCTGGTCAGCTC
>JASHSD010000265.1 GCA_030036985.1 Bryobacteraceae bacterium | reverse complement strand
GGCGCAGCACCCCCAGTTACTCGCTCCTTTCGGATTCCGAGTCACCGAGGAAGCCATGGTTCAGGCTGCCGCTGCCTGAAAATGTAGAAACTCCAGGGCCGGGCTTCTGCCCGGCCCGATAGGTGTGATCCCAAGCCGCCTGAAAGGGCGGCTGCAGCGCCAAAAGCGCGAATCACCACCTTCTGGGAATTCTCGGCAGAAGCGCAGTCGCCAGCGCGCCATCTCCGGTGTAGCGTGGCGCGCCGTCGAACTCCCGCAGGAATCTCAGCACGCGGGCCACGTAGGTGCGGGTTTCGGGGAATGGCGGAACGCCGCGATATCTATCGACGCTTTTCGGAGCCGCATTATAGGCCGCAATCACGCGCGGCAGCGGATTGCGATAGCGGCTGTAACGGTCCAGCAGAACGCGAAGATAACGGGTGCCCGCATCGACATTCCGATCCGGCACATTGGGGTCGGCGCCGAAGAGTTGGGCTGTCTCCGGCATGAGCTGCATAAGCCCGATTGCGCCTTTCGGCGAGACCGCGGTGCTGTCGAAGTTTGACTCCGCTGCGACGATGCTGCGCACGAAAGCTGCGGGTACGCCATGCTTGGCCGACGCGTCGTTAATCAGGCGCTCGACCTGACCCATCGACATCGGGGCCGAAGCCCCGAAGCCGGGCCTCCTCATCCCGGGTCGGAGGACGAATGATCGGCCCGCTGAAAATAATGCCTGAGCGGGGCCGTTGGAATTAATCAGCTCCGATACGATCGCGCTGACGGACCAAACTGCGATAGCGCCAAAAATCAAAGCGCATACAAATAACAGGGAAAGAATAAATTTCATCTATCTCAAGGAGTTGCGGGAATTACGAAGCAAGGTCCCTTGCGAGGATTAATCTGCGAACTGAATTGGCTGTATCAGGAAAGACGTTTATCACAGGCCAAAGTTACCCGAATCGGCCGCGAAGGTGGTGGCGTGGGTGCAATCGCCATGCCACCCACTGATCTGCCTGTGGCGCAGACTCTAAGTCTGCCGTGCCCGGACTCGTCCGGGCACGTGTGGTGGGGCGAAGCAGGCGTCCCGAAGAGTCGGAACGCGGCTCGCACGAGTTCAGCGGCATCGCATTTCATGGAATTCAAGATGCTCCTGAGCATTGCGAGTCGAATTAGCCGCATGACGATATTCAGATCCCCTTGCTGGAACCGCATCGTGTTCCTGTTTTTTCTTCCGGCTTTTTGTCTTTTGATGCCGCACGTTTTATTGGCGCAGGGCGACGGTACGCGCCTCGCGCCTCTTTATGCTGCTCAGGTGGACAAGAAACTGGATATTCCGGAGGCCGATCAGCACTTTTATGCCGACCTGCTAGGTGAAACCTTGGGGGACAGGACCGGCGGCCAGGCCCAATATGTCGTCCTTGTGGACCGCAATGACTTCGTTCAGGCGGCAATGATCTATTGGATGTCGCCTGATGGGCAATTCCACTTCATTGGCGCCTCGCCCGTTTCCACTGGGAAGCCGGGCCGATACGAGCATTTCGTCACGCCCACAGGCGTATTCGAACATACCACCGATAACCCGGATTTCCGATCGAAAGGCACTTTCAATCGGAACCACATCCGCGGCTACGGGGCAAAAGGAATGCGCGTTTACGATTTCGGCTGGCAGCCGGCAATAAGAGGTTGGGGCAAGGGAGGCGAAGGCAAACTGCGGCTCCAAATGCATGCCACCGACCCGGACCGTTTGGCGCAAAAACTCGGCACGCCACAGTCGGAGGGGTGTATTCGCATTCCGGCCACGCTGAATACGTTTATCGATCATTACGGCATTCTGGACGGAGATTATGAAAAGGCCATGGCCGAGGGTCAGACGTTCTGGGTTCTGTCCAAAACCCGCGAGGCGACATCATGGTCCGGGAGATTTCTGGTCGTGGTGGATAGCGGAAGAACGGAACGGGCATCCTGGGATCAGGTCACCACTCTCGAAGCAGGCGCGCCGAAATTAAGCGGCCATGCTTTTCCGCCAGTAATCCCGGACCTGACGAAAGCGCGAGCGCAGCACCGTACCATCCTCGATGCGAAGGCGAACGACTGATGGGCATCCTTCTTCGGGGTATCGTTCTTCGCTCCCATGCGCTTGTTCGGCTTGCTGCAATTCGACTGTGAGCACGCGCCGCCCGCAAGCCCGGAAACGCGCGTCGTACCCGTCCAGCGGCTCGGAAACCCACAGCAAATGCCGGGCTGAAGAGAATGCATGTATCCGCAGGCTCTCCGCGACGAACATATGCCGGGCGGATTCATCGAAGGTAACGCCGGTGATTGCAGCCAGTGCGGCCAAACCGCTGAATTGTTGAGGGGTGCGGGGGTCCACGATATAGAGGGCATTCGCAGCCGCGACCACGATCGCATTTGCCGCGGGCCAGGGCAATACATCTACGTGGCGGCTGCGGGCGCATTCAAACATCCCCATCCAGTTTGACCCGTTCGGCTCCGCGCCTGCGGCGGAAGAGAGTCGGACGGGCACATCTTCAACGGGCTCATCCCAGGCAAGCGGAAACGCGTATCTCCAAATTTCAGTCCCCACGGGCCTGTCCGCGTTATGTTCATCGACGCGCACGGCCCCCAGGAACGAATTGGCATTGCTCGTTGACATCGTTCGTGCTCTGCCCTCCGAAAAAGCAAAGCGCCTGCCGATGTAATGTTGCTCGCGGACTACGGTCAGCTTTCGTCGCCCGTGGCACAAACCCTTGTGGTGGGGCGGATATAATGACCCGGCAAGGAACAACCATGCAATTCGGAATCCCGTCGATCCTCGTGCTCCTGCTGGCCACCCTCACGCTCGGTACCGCTTGCACGCAAAACGACCGGCCCCAAAACGATTGGACAACGTACGGGCGCGATCCGGGAGCGCAGCGCTACTCGCCGCTCACGCAGATCAACCCGGCCAATGTCAACCGAATGATCGAGGCCTGGACGATCGAGACGAACCCCGGCGCCCCGCAAGCCAAACCCCGGCAATCGAGCACCACGCCGCTGATGGTAAACAACGTCCTCTATTTCGCCACGCCCTATCAAAGACGGACTAATCGAGGAAATATGCCGCCGACCGGTAGATCGGACCTGCCCGGCTTCGCGGCGATAAGACCGTTCGCATAACCGCCGGAGACGTGCATAAAGCCCTGGGATTCAAACAGCGGGTGCCCGCCGTTTGTCAGGCCCTGCGCTCCAGGAAATTCATCGAGGAAAAGCGTCTCACGCTGGAGAAAATCGAAGGCCCTCCTTCGGGCCAGAGCACTCAATGCCACGTAGTTTTTTGTGGGGCAGGTCTTCGGCCCTGCGGCCGGGCTTTCGCCCATAGGCGCTAACTTAAGGCCGAATTCACCGTTGATCATAACTACACTTTGTGTCTGCGAAAATCGAGTTTCCAACATTTTGTGGCCAAAATGTCTTATGTTAGCGCTTATGGGCTTTCGCCCGGCCCGAGAGCAATCACAATCCTCGGATTTGCATGACTCCAGGCCGCCCGGAAGGGCGGCTGCAGCGCCGAAGCGCCGGCCCCACAATAGGGCTGGGAAAAATCTACGTGGCATCGAGAGCACTCGCGTCACGTTCTGTTATCGCCTGAACGACACGGAGAACCCCGCCGGGGACCGGAAAAACGACGACGTCTTCCGCAGCCTCAGGGGAATTGCGAAGGATACCTTTCGCAGATTGGGTGGCGGCGAGGCCTTCATCCGTAACGAACGCAAACTGTTTCACCGCGGCGGCGAGCCGCGATGAGCCGCATCTACTGGGACACCATGCTGTTCGTCTATTGGCTCGAGGATCACCCGCGCCATGCGGCGCGCGCGGGAGAAATTCGCGAAAGAATGGGCGCGGGGCGACACTCTTTGCACGAGTTCGCTGAGGCTCGGCGAAATCCTCACCGGGGCATGCGAGCAAGGCGATCAGACGACGGCGGAACCCGGTGAAAGCGGTCTTCGACTCACCCGTGGTGGAGGTCTTCCCGTTTACATCCGCGACGGCCGATGGTTACGCGCGTATCCGGGCGCGACACCGGGTGGCTCCCGCCGATGCCATTCATCTGGCCGGCGCGGCCACGGCGGGCGTGAATCTGTCGCCGGCCTCGACGTGAACTTGTTCTGATCCGCAGGCGAACCGTACAATCCGGCTATGCTCATTCGCACCGAAGATTCCGCGAGCGTCGCTGATCGCGCCGCGGTCCGCGCTGTCGTGACAGCGGCTTTTGGCCGTACCGATGAAGCGGATCTCGTCGAGCAATTGCGCGGAAGCGAGCACGCGCTCACCTCGCTGGTGGCAGAGGCCGATGGCCAAATTATCGGCCACATTCTCTTCAGCCGAATGTGGATCGATACTACGCAACGACTGGTATCGGCGGTCGCATTGGCGCCTCTCGCCGTGCTGCACGAACATCAGCGCAAGGGCATCGGCAGTCTCCTGATCCGCCATGGGCTGGAGTTGCTGCGCGAGCGGGGCGAGAGGATTGTCATCGTCCTCGGGCATCCCGACTACTATCCAAGGTTCGGCTTCTCCGCCGAGAAAGCCAAGCCCCTCCAAAGCCCGTTTCCGCCGGAAGCGTTCATGGCCATCGAGCTTGCCGCGGGCGCTCTCGAAGGCGTAAGCGGCGCGGTGGTTTACCCGCCCGCCTTCGGCATCTGACCGCGGCGTTATCGCCGGGCGATACGCGTCGCCGGCCGGCGATTCAGAATCATCCGGACGCGCTCACGCGTCAGCCGAATCCGGCAGCGCAGCGGGTCCGGACCGCTTCCGCAGGTCGTATCGCGCGTTCGAAGCCAGGCGGCCTGCTCATCGCCGACGATCATCCACGCCGTGGCGTTGGACGCATAGTGGACCTGCTCCAGATAATACGCGGTGTTGAGGTCGATGTCGGCCGCCTCGGCATTCATCTGATCGCATACTGGCGACGGCGGCGCCGTATTCCCATCCACCGGAACACAGAAATCCTCATCATGCTCCAGCAACATCCGCTTGCCCGCGCCCGCGATGAAATACGTTGTAACGACCGGATGAATGTGCGCCTGCGCCCACCATCGCCGCAGATCGGCCGCGAACTCGGGCGGAAGCCGGCTCACGCCGATCGTGTCCGCTTTCACCTGTTTGGAAAACACCGTGACCGTCGGCGTCGGCTCGCCGTTTGTGGGATGGAAAAAGAAGGCGCCGAGGCCGATGCCTTCCTGCAAATCGATCCAGAGAAATCCCCGCCCCGCGAGGTAAGGCCCGCTTCGGCCCGAAATCGTCACGTATCGGCCATCGCGGATCTCGACCGGAACAAGCGAATCCTTGAGCACCTTTTCGACTGCGTCGAACATCGGCATGTCCCAGCCGTAGTGGAAGGTGCAGTCGGGGATCACGCTGTGCATCAGCTTTCGGAATTCCTTGTCCCGAAGCGCGTCGCCCGAGGGCGCGCCGACGAGGCGATTGAGGAAGCTGGTCTCGTTGGCGGACAGATGCTTTTGAAAGATGGCCGGATCGTAGTGCGGATTCGCAGCCGGCTGTTGCTGCGGCGCGGCGTATTGCAGCCCAGCAAGCAATACCAGCGCGGCGAAAATCAGCGTCCCGCGCAGGTTGTTTCGGAGCGGCTCGTATGACAGCACAATCGAGATTGCATGAATTGTACCGCTTTTCCACTTCCGAGGAACACGCGCAAAACGGGTCGCGTCCGCGCCGCACGAATCACGTGTTCCTCCGCCGTATTGCGGCGCGGACCGCGCCCTTTGCGCGCCCTTGCGGTCACGCCTCAGAAGCCCATTCCGAGCCGCGCGCGCAAGCACGCGGTTTTTCGTAAAAGGATTGATCATTAGTGACACGTCCTAACCCTGCTGCTCGCGCGCCATCCAGTAGAGATCCAAAACATACGCCGCGATCACCGCGTCGCCCAGAAACACCGCCACGCGCCCAGGCGCGAGAAGCTGATCGATTCCCCATCCCAGAAACGCCGCCGCAAGCAGGAGCCGTCTCCAAAGCGTGGCGCGGGATGGCCTGAGCCGAATCTGCAGCAGCGCGAAACCCGCGCCTGCGAGCAGAAGCGGCAAAGAACTCAACCATCCGTGCACTTCCGCAGTCACGAATTGGTTCGCCGCCAGAAGCAAGCCGGCGGCAATGAGGGATAAGCGCCCGAGCAGAGTCGTCAATTGGCCAGTGTAAATCGGCCGCAATAAAGATGGCATCGGGAAGACCAATTTGCTTTCGCGCCCACGTGGCGCAGACTCTCAGTCTGCCGTGCCCGGACTCATCCGGGCACTTGCTGGGGCGAAGCATGCGTCCCCGGTAACTGTTCAGTAACAACCCTCCGTCTCAACCAAATCAACAGCCTGCGCCCACCCGGCCGCGCATCTCCCAACCCCGCCTGTTACCATCGAGCCGACTCCAATGCAAAAAGAAATTCTCGGCCGCCACCGGCCGCACCCAGCCAACCAGAAGAAAAGAAACCGGATAGGTCCAAATTGGCTTCGTTTGGCAAAATTCACTTCCGGGAACTGATCGCCGGCCAAAGCGAAGCCTTCGACGCCGCCGCAAGCTTTATCCCGATGGCGTCCGCAAGCGTGGGCGCAATCTGAAGCAGGTCGATCTCGCCCAGTTTGCGCGCATGAATGCCCGCGCCCGCGATGACGAAGACCGATCGATATCCCGGCCGCCCAGGCCAGAGCCCGCTGACGCCCAGATGAGTTCCGGGTCCGAGAGCCGGTCCGCTGTTGTCGTCGACGGCGACGTAATTGGCCGGGGTGTCGAATGCCGCAACCCACTGCGCGAGCGAGGGCGCTTTCGCGCGCACTTCGCTCATCGGAACCTCGCGCGCAATACCGTGGCGGCGCCTGTCCTTCATCAGTTGGCGCAGCTTCGCGGCGACGGCCGGGTCTTCCGTGCCGATAAGGCCGTCCCGCACTTCCACCGAACCGGCGACCCCGGCCCGCTTGAGAAGCACGCGCGGGCGTACGACATAATTTTCGTTCTCGAATCCATGGCCCGACACCAGGGCCACGATGGTTCCGGGAGCGGAGGCCGCGAGCATCTGACCGATCAGGTCGTCGTCGCTTTCAAGCGCATCCCGCGCGTAGATGCTGA
This sequence comes from Bryobacteraceae bacterium, assembly GCA_030036985.1. Classification (GTDB taxonomy): domain Bacteria; phylum Acidobacteriota; class Terriglobia; order Bryobacterales; family Bryobacteraceae; genus BOG-234. The sequence continues at coordinate 2,406 of JASHSD010000265.1, read as the reverse complement.
GCGCGCCAGTTTCGCGCTCGAGCGAATCGACATCGGTGAACGACACGAGTACAAGGTCGGCTTTGCGGTTCTGAAGCAGCCAGGAAGCGGCGCGGGCGGAGGAAGTATCGTCCCAAAGCTGCTTTTCGAATCCCGCGTGGGCGGCCTCGATAGTGTCAACGATCCCGGCCGGCATCGACTGCGCGGCGACGCTCTGGAACTGAACGTCATGCCCGCTCGCCGGAATGTGTCCCACCGGAAAATTGAACGCGAGATCGGCGCCGTTGCTATCCGGCCAATACACCGCCGCGGTGCTGATCCCATTCTTCGCGGCAATCCGCCACAGCGGCGCTTGTTCCGAAGGAGGCTGTTCCGAAGGCGGCAAGCCGGTCATGAGCGCCGTTTCAGACGGGGCGGTATCGGACGGCGCGACACCGATCACGCCTGCCGCCACGGCGCCATCCCGCATGAGCCTGCGGATATTCGGAATCTTAAGACGGGAAGTGGATAGAGCGAGAAACCGCGCGTCAAGCCCGGCGATGCAGACGACCAGAACCGGTCGCGCATCCGGCCGGCGAGCGGCTTGGGCAAAAAGGAGAACAGGAAGGAGAACAGCGGCGAAGCGACAACGGCGCAACCTTGATTTTATCGCGCGAATCTGCCGTGGACACGCGACTTTAGTCGCGTCTGGAATTTCTACATTTTGGACACGCGACTTTAGTCGCGTCTTCGCGCGATTTTGTCGCGCGAGCCCGCCGCCCGATTCATAATTTCTATTTGACCTCGCAAATCCCAATGCGCCGCGTGGTTGTCGTGGCGATCGTCGGATTGGTCTGCGCCCTTTACCTGGCGGACCTCACCGGAATGGGCATCTTCAGCGCCGACGAGCCGCGTTATGCCGACATCGGCCGCGCCATGTCGGGCGGCGGCGACTGGGTCACGCCGCGCCTCTGGGGACAACCCTGGTTCGAAAAACCGGCGCTCCTTTATTGGATGATCGCCGCGGGTTTCCGCCTGGGCTTGGGTCCGGATCTGGCGCCACGGCTGCCCATGGCTCTGCTCAGCCTGGCGTTTCTGGCTTTCTTCTGGTGGCGTTTGCGCATCGAGTGGGGCGCGCGTGTCGCGTGGTTTTCCGCGGGTATGCTGGCAACCAGCGCGGGCTGGTTGGCCTACAGCCACATCGCGGTGACCGATCTGCCGCTGGCCGCCTTCTTCTCCGCGGCGTTGCTGCTCACGCTGCCGTGGATGGCGCGCGGCGACCGCACTCTGCTCCCGGCATCGGCCGCATGCCTGGGACTGGCGACGCTGGCCAAGGGTCTGGTGCCTCTCGCGCTGTTCCTTCCGGTGTTCGCGCTGGCGGGTCGGAGAATTCTCGACTGGCTGCGCCCTCTGCCGATCCTGGCTTTCAGCGTTGTTGCGTTGCCCTGGTACATCCTGTGCACGATTCGAAACGGAAGCGTCTTTCCACGCGTGTTGTTCCTCGAGCAAACCTTCGGACGCTTTCGTTCCACCGCGCTGCAGCATGGTCAGCCGGTCTGGTTCTACATTCCGGTTCTTCTTCTGCTGCTCTATCCATGGTTTCCTCTTATGATCTTCCCCGGCTGCAAGCCTTCACTGCCATTACGCGATCCTCGGGTTCGCATGTTGGCCGCGGTCGTTGTCTTCGGATTTGTCCTTTTCTCGGCGATGCTGAACAAGTTGCCTGGATATCTGCTGCCGCTGCTGCCCGCGGCCTTCACGCTTCTGGGAATCGCCGTGGCGGGAGCAAAGCGTCCGGCGCTTGCGGCGATCGCGCCACTGGCGCTCATAGGCGCGCTGCCGGCGATCGCGCGAATCGCGCCCGGCGCATTTGCGCACGGATTACGTTCCACCGGCATTCCCTGGCAGGCGGCTGTTCCGGGAATCGTCATCGCCGCAGTTATCGGCACGCTACTCGCGCGAGCCCTGCCGAGGTCCGCATTCGTTCTGGCGACCGCCATCGCCGGAATCGGCTTTCTGTGGTTTCAATTCGCCGTGTTCCCGAAGCTGGACGCCTCCGCCTCGGCGCGGCCTTTGTGGCGCGCGGACCATCCGCGGTGCGCGCCCCCGATGAGGCGCGCGGAGCTATACGGTCTGTACTATTATTCAGGAGGAGAAATTCCGGCCTGCGCCGTTCCTGACCCAGGCGATGCACGGTAACGGCGCACGGTAACCAAGACCCATGATTCTACCTGCCGGTTATACCACGGCTTTAATTGTTTTGTTTCTCGGCATGTTGGCTTGGGGTACATGGGCCAACACGCTTAAGGCAGCCGGAGATAAGTGGCGGTTCGAACTCTATTGCTTCGATTTCGCCATAGGGGTGGTAATCGCATCGCTGTTGCTGGCGCTGACGTTTGGCAGCCTCGGATTTGACGGGTTCTCATTCATGGACGATCTGCGTCTCGC
>JASHSD010000264.1 GCA_030036985.1 Bryobacteraceae bacterium | reverse complement strand
CGTTTCGGCGTTGAATTCGTGCGCGCACACGATTCGTCCAATCCGCTCGGAGGACCTTTCACGCTGGAACAATGGGTCTCGCTCGCGGTCGCGGCGGCGGGCGTTTACCTGCTGGTGCGCCACGCGCGCGCGGTTCCCGGACCCGTCCCCGCCACTTAACACACCGCCACCTGAAACAACGTGGAACTCGCAGAGATCCTCCATGACTTTGAAAGAGTGAACGGCCCGTTCCCGCAAGCGGCCGTCGAAGCGGCTGTCGCGCGGCGGGACGAAATCACGCCCGAGCTTCTGCGGGTGCTTGAGCAAACCACAGAACGCGCACAGGAGCTGAAACACAATGGCGATTACATGGCGCATCTCTACGCCATGTTCCTGCTGGCGCAGTTTCGCGAAACCCGCGCTTATCCGCTCATAGTTCGCTTCGCATCTCTTCCCGACGACCTGCCGGACACTCTCTGCGGCGATTTTCTGACTGAGGGTCTTGGCCGCGTTCTGGCATCCGTGTGCGGCGGCGACTTGTCGGGAATTCAATCGCTGATCGAAAACGCGGAGATCTGCGCTTGGGTAAGGGTCGCGGGTCTGATCGCTCTGGTAACGCTCGTCGGGTCCGGCCAAAAGAGCCATGAGGAGATCGTTGACTACTTCAGGCATTTGTTTCGCGGCGGCCTGGTGCGAGAGTGGTCGAATGCCTGGGATGCGCTTGTTTCCTGTGCCGTCGATCTTTACCCGGAAGAACTCATCGACGATATCAGGCGCGCCTGCGCGGAGAGACTTGTCGATCCGGGCTATATAAGCATTGAGGACGTCGAGCGCGATCTGCCATTGGGCAAGGACCGAGCGCTGGCGCGGCTGGCAGCGAATCGTCACCATCGGCTGGTCGAAGATACCGTGGCTGAAATGAGCTGGTGGTACTGCTTTCAGGATCACAGCCGCGAGCGTGAGCCGGCGAAAAGCCCGGCGATTTCTCCGGTCAGAACGACTCCGAAAGTCGGCAGGAACGATCCTTGTCCATGCGGCAGCGGCCGGAAATACAAGAAGTGCTGTGGCGCGCCTGAGTCGACCGCGAGAGTACAATAGCCCGTATCCATGAAGATCGCCGGTTTCCTGTTGCTGCCGACGGGCTGGTTACTCATGCTCGCGGCGCTGGCGCTGCTCTCGCGCTCCGGCCCCCGAAGCGCATTCCTGCTCGCGGGCTTTGCCGTGGAAATCCTCGGACTCGTGCTCTTCGTGCGCGCGCATCTCGCTCCGAAAGAGGATCGGGATTAGTGTCCGCGGCGCAACTACAGCTCTCTATTCTGTGTCTTCTGATCGCGCCTCTGGCAGGGTGCGGCTTGGCGCTGATGAACGCCGGACTCGGCCGCGCGCGCAACGCCGCCCATTCGATGACCGCGGCTCTCTGCGCGATCGCCGTAGCGGCGTGCGTCTATTTCGTCTGTGGACAGGCATTTCAAAGCTATCCCGGAGGTCCGGCGTACTTCTTTTCCGCGGACGGAACAATATGGAACTGGATCGGCGCCGAACCCTGGCTGTTCCGCGATTTGCCCATGAACGGCTTCGCCCAAGGTGTCCCGCCCGCGTTTCTGTTCGCGTGGTTCGGCATGGTTGCCGCTGGTCTGACAGCTCTGATTCCCATCGGCAGCGGGGCCGACCGGTGGCGGCTCGGGGCCATCTGCGCGTCGACCGTTTTGCTGTCAGGCATCACCTTTCCATTGTTCGCGCATTGGGCTTGGGGAGGAGGCTGGCTCGCGCAATTGGGCGCCAACTTCGGTTTGGGACGCGGATTCCTCGATGCGGGCGGATCCGCCGCCATCCACGTGGTGGGCGGCCTGACGGCGCTGGCGATCGTATGGATTCTGGGTTCGCGGCGTGGCAAATACACCTCCGAAGGGATGCCGATGGCGATTCCAGGGCACAACGCGGTGCTGGTTCTGTTCGGCGGCATAATCGCGTTTGTCGGCTGGCTGGGACTCAATGCGGCGGGAGCGATTTTGTTCGCCGGCGCGGAGACGGGCCGCACGCCGCTCATCGCCGTCAACACGATGCTGGGCGCATCGGCGGCGGCGCTGGTCGCGGCGCTGGTGACGAAGCTACGGTACGGCAAGCCCGACGCGTCGCTCGTCGTGAACGGCTGGGTGGGCGGCCTGGTCGCGGGAAGCGCCGGATGCGCGTTTGTTCATCCGGCGGCGATGGTGATCGTAGGGCTTGTGGCGGGCGCACTGGTGACTCTCTCGGTAGAGCTTCTCGATCTGCGGCTTGAGGTGGACGACCCCGGCGGCGCCATTTCCGTGCATGCCGTTGCCGGCCTGTGGGGACTGCTCGCGGTGGGAATGTTCGGCAGGCTCGAAGCCGGCGACCAGGGACAGTTCTGGGCGCAGCTGATTGGCGTGGGAACTCTGATCGGGTTCGTTCTGCCGCTGACCTGGGGATTGAACCGTCTGTTGAATCTGGCGATGCCGCAGCGCGTGGCGCCCGACGCCGAGAATCAGGGCATGGATCTGTATGAACTCGGGGCGGGGGCCTATCCGGAGTTCATCACCCACGCCGACGATTTCATGCGCTGATCGGCTAAACTGGGAACGTCATTCGTGGCGGAATGGCGGAACTGGCAGACGCACCGGACTCAAAATCCGGCGTTGTTCACTCAACGTGAGGGTTCGACCCCCTCTTCCGCCACCATCAATCTACGTGTGTTTTCAATAGCTTAGTCATCCCAGTGTGGGTTCCGGGGGCAATACCGGGCAATAACATGAAGAGAAGAAGGCAAGTTTGTTGCGCTGATTTTCGTTGCCAGCGGCAACACGAAAGTCTAACTTCTCCTGGACAACAACGGAGGCAGTCATGTCCACGACACACGGAGTAGTTCAGAAAGTCGATTTCACACAAGGCGGCGCTGGCAATCAGTGGACCACGATCGATGGGTTCGCTATGCAACGTTGTGGGACATCGGGACAAAGCAATGGAAGGAAGGAGATCTCGTGGAGTTCGAAAAGTACGAGGAGCCGTCGTGGTCCGGCATGTCTCCGATTCCTTGCGCCCGCAACATCCGTCGAATCGGCTTCGCCCTACGCTGGCGGAACATGATCTCGTCTCGTTTTCAAACCCGCATCTTGCGCGGACGGCTTAGACTCTCCCCGGAAGAATTCGCGGCGGCACTCGGATTCGGTTGTGAACACGCCCGAATCACGGTCTGGCGCTGGGAGACGGGCAGACGGAAACCATCGTCGCAGACGATCATGCTCATGAAGGAGCTGGCTTCAAGAACCTTATAACAAAATCTTGTAGTATTGTTTTGGAACCAGGTAATGGCGGAGCCGAGACTAATCGAACAACTTCACCGAACCGCATTTCAGAACGGCATTCCAGCTCTACACCACTACGAAAAGTTCAACTCAGAATACTTAGCGACAACTCTTCGCGACCATACAATTCATTGCTCGAATCCGGCGAACCTCAACGATCCGTGGGATTGCAAGCCTGCATTCGATCCCCACGCGCTCGACGATCCCGAGGTGCTTGAGCGGGAAATGGCGTGGCGCACCCCGCATCCAGCCAAACATCTTTGGGAAGAACAAATGCGGGCAGACCCCGACGCCAGAGTCCAGTTCATGCTCGAAGCCTCGAAATCTATCCAAGCAATGGTGGCAGAACGCCGGATTTACTGCCTTACGCCAAAGGCCGACAATGTTCTGATGTGGTCGCATTACGCCGACAATCACCGCGGTATCTGTCTTGTCTTCGGAGTCGCCGACAATCCTTTATTTCGCACCGCATCGGAAGTCGTCTATCGCAAAGAGTATCCGCATTGGGTTCCCTGCGACATCAACGACAGACCCGGCTTGGTGATGGAACTGATCCTCAGCAAATCGTGCGACTGGAGCTACGAGGAAGAATACCGGCTCGTCAGCGTTCGAACGAGTGACTTGTCAAACTTCCAGCAGCTTCACGGTGATTTCTTTCGTCTGCCGAGAGGTGCACTCAAAGCGATCATTATGGGCTGCGAGGCCGATCACAAGAACATCGGCGCGTTCATCCGGGAACTCGCACCCGATCTCCCGATCAAAAAGGCTGTGCGTTCGCCAGATCTCTACACACTCGACATCGTAGATTTCCCTAGTTGATCAGGGGTCGGAGCCTCAGAGTCAGCGGGCAATTGCGGGCAATGCGCCGCGGCAACGCTGGCAATAACGGCAGGTCCGGCAACGTGTAATCTGTAAGTTAAAGAGTTGTGGAAAAGCGGGTCGGTTCGACCCCCACTTCCGCCACCATTCACTCCTCCTGGTAATTGGAAAGGACAGGCGCCTGAGAGCTTGTCGCAAGCATTGCCAGCGCGGTCATGATGATGCGCATCTGTAGCTGCCGGTCGTTCGGCGCTCCCAAGGGGTATCCGAACGGACGATCTACAAACAATGCGCGCGGCGGTGACACCCGCCTTGTGACTTCGGGTAAAAGCGTAATCGAAACCGTCGGAATCCCGGCCCTTTCGATGATGCTCTGGATCAGTCCGACCGACTGATGGCACATCGGTCAGACGGGAGTCAGCAGAACGGCGTCGGCGGCATCCTCCGCCAGCATCCGCGCAACCTCCGGCGCAGTCTTCGCAATCAACCGGCCCGGCGCAGGGATCGATCCCATGAAGCTGAAGTGGCACGGCGAACGCGAACCGACCACGCCATCCCGCACCAACTCCCGCAGCCGGTCGAGCGGCAGCGCCAGGTTCTTATCCACGGTAATGCCCGCAATATCGAACGCATCGCTCGTATGAGAGATTCGCAGCGAAGCCAGATCCGTGCCTGCCGGAATCACGCGGTATGAGCAATCGCCCCCGCGGATCGATGCGTCGAACGCAGGCTGATCCGGAAGCGAAAAGCCGGCTGTCGTCACGACCGCGATGCGAGCCTGCGCCGACGGAATTTTCAAGACCGCGCCCGGACGCCAGTCCACGCGGCGATACGGGTACGCCTTCATGAAAATGCGATACGCGAGTTTGAGATCCGAAAAGGCTCGCCATAATGAAAGAGATGAAACGCGACGCCGACTACGTCTTCTTCGAACTCACACGCAGCATCTGCCCGGTGTGCCGCATTT
>JASHSD010000263.1 GCA_030036985.1 Bryobacteraceae bacterium | reverse complement strand
ATCGCAGCCAGTATCTCTCCCACCGATACCGCCGAGATTTCGAGCGGTTTGCATCGGGATGCGCCCGGGACTCGGAATACCGTCACCGGAAACTCCTGCAGCCCTTCGATCGCAACCGGCCCGTTCAGAGGCGCCTGAGCTTTAAACCCGCAGGTATGGCCGAGATACGACAGGTTATAACTGGAATCGATCTCGATGCCATTGGCGCCCAGAGCTTGCAAAGTCGTCTCAGAAGCGCCGTAACAGCCCGCTCGGAATGTCCGTGGCGACGTTCCGCTCAGATTCCGGAACAACGCGACCCCTTCAGCGATCAATTGGCGTTGCTCTTCGGCCGGTAATTTCCACATCAGGTCGATTTCGCGGCGCGGCCCGCCGTTCCGAAAATCCCGGAAGAACCGGAACACCGGGTGCAAATGCAACTGCGCATCGTGGCCGCGTTCCCGAATCGTCCGGAATACTCGGGCCAGGGGTTCGTCGCCGACCAGAGGTGCGCAGAAGACTTCGGTAAAGAACGTCGCCCGGAAGCCGTGCTGCTCGAGAATATCCATGATCAGCGGGATTCCATAGAAGCGCGACTGAAATGCGCCAAAGACCGTACGGTCGAGCGGCACAGGTCCGTCTGCCGGTTTCCTCCACGCGCCTCCCATGGAGGTTTCGGTATCGACCGTGAAATACACGCGCAGTTTACCCCCGTACATGGTTCACACTCCGCTCTATAAGAACAAAATTCTCCAGTATGAACCGGACGGCTCCACGCTTCGCTGCAACACGAGTCGGTTCAGTACAATCCAGGAACGCACCCTGCGGATGAGCCGGAATCCCGCGGCCTCGATGCCCTTACGGGACGCCGTGTTCTCCGGATCCGTCTCGATGACCACGCGCTTGTAACCGCGGTCTCGCAGAAAACAGAGCTCTGCATTGAGGGCTTTCCGGTACAAGCCTCGGCCCCGCGCCGTCGGCGAGGTAAAGCAGCAGGCTATCACCGGAGGTTCGCCGGATTCGCCGATAAGTTTTGTCTGCCGCGTCCGGAAAAGGATGTACCCGCAGTGGAGAAGCATTCCGCCGGCGGAAATCAGAAACAGGCGGTTACCCTCCCGCACGCCGTCGAGATTCTCCGGGCCGTCCCCCCCGAGAAAGGCCGTGAGCGCCGGAGTTATGGCGGCATCGATCTCGTCAGGTCCGAGCGCCTCGATCGTCTCGTCCGGTCCCCACTCGCTGGGCGCCCGAGGGATCTCCAGGTCGGCCTCATACACCACTGATTTCCAACCGCGGAACACGCGGCTGGCCAGGAAACGAAACGTTCGCCAGGCACCCTTGCTCTGCCACTCGCGCCGAAGCCGCTGTCGGATAAGCGGAATCGTCATGTGGTGCTGCTCCAGGCCCGCATAAGGTTTTTCAGGCGATTCTTCCATCCGAACCGTTCGGCCATTGCCGAAGCATGCGTCGAAGCCCCGGCGCACGCCCGATGTCCCGCACGGATGAACCGGGGATACAGGCGGCGACTCAGCAGGAAAAGGCTGCCCTGCACGTAGCTGTCGTTTCCAAACTCTTCCTTGTGCGGGCCGTACTCGCCCATGTCGTAAATCCGCGGCGACTGGTACTCGAACAAGTCGCGGATGAGGTACAGCTGAAGAAGCTTTCCAACAGAGTAGTCCCGCCAGGCCGGGTCGTAGCCCATATCTTCGAGATAGTAACGGCCGTCATATTGAAAGCCGATCACAAATGCACATGCGACGTCCCTTACTGTGAGGAGGTAGGCGCGCAGCCAGCCCTGACGCGCCATGAAGAGAAGCCGCTCCTTGAGCATCGGGGCACGAAGCCCCCGGCCGAGGAGATTCCACTGATACGTCTTCCGCGACAGATCCACAGCCTGATCGAGGAACGATTCCACATCCTCGGGCTGTGTAATGCGAACCGACCGAATTTGGCCGGGAGCCTGTTCTTCAAACAGCCTGATGGAGCGCTTCAGGTTCTTCCGGTGTTTGCCGGAAAACTTATCCATATAATCGTCAAACGTGCCCTCGAGCCGCAGGAAGACGCGTGGCTTGGGGTCGGTGGCATGGTATCGGGAAAAGAACCGCGCCGTCGTCGAATCGGCGCACACGAACTTCCAGAGGAAGGAATCAACCGGAATATCTTCGAGGTAAACGGTATCGAAGCTCTGTTCTTGTTTGACGATCTCCTGGAAGAGAAGCGCATGTGCGGCCGGGTCTTCCGGCAGGGCCGTTCCGCCTCTCAGGAGGCACAGGCGTCGGAGCGGGAACTGCGCGACGCTTAACTCGCCCAACTGCCATTTCAGGGGCCAATCCCGCACCTGAAACGACGCAACGCCGCAAAGGCGTTCGCCTTGGTAGACAAAATACGCCATCGCCTTACGATCGCCATGGACCGCACGTTCCCGCAGGGATCGTGGATCGTGCATCGGCGATCCCGACTGCCGCTGCGCCAGCAGATCGACCCATTCGCGACAAATGGAGGCGCTCATATTCCCGAGTTCCACCCGCTGCAGACGATAGGTCTCGGTCTCGATCTCCGGAAGTGTCTTCAAGCTCATGCTATCCACGTGTCCAATCAGTTACTCGTGCAGCTTCGTGTGGCGACGGCGTCCGGCTGCACATCCGAAACCACGTAGCGGAATTTCCCGGAAGGCTCCGGAGGCAGGCTGGGCAGATACTCGACGGTAATATCGAGCCGTGCGCGCAGACGCTGCTGCAACCCCGTGCGGATCCGGTCCTCGCTTCCGGGCTGATAACGCTCGCCTTTGACTACCTGAACATGAAAAGTGTCCGGGCTTCTCTGGCGGATACGGAACTGTTCGACGCCTTCGATCTCGCGCAGGACGTAAATCACGGATAGTGCATGCAGAATGGTGCCGTCCGGCGCCACGATAAAGTCCGTTGTCCGGCCTTCAATGCGTTCGAGCAGCGGCAGGGGACGCCCGCAAGCGCATCTTTCGGACGACAGCGCTCCCATGTCGCCGGTGCGATACCGCAAAAACGGGGCGTCGCCCGAATAAAGATCGGTTACCACTATTTCGCCTTGTTCACCTGGCGCCGCCGGCCGGCCTTCGGCATCCAACACTTCGACGATCACCGCATCCGCCATAATGTGCATCCCGCCGGACGGGCACTCGTGCGCAATGAAACCGCTCTCGCGTCCTCCATACCCGTTCGCGATTCCGCAGTTCAGGGTCCCCGCGATGAGTTCACGCTGGTGAGGAAACAATATCTCCCCTGTCACGAAGACCGCTTCGATTCCGATTCCCCGCAAATCCCGGCCTTGCCGCCGGGCGTGTTGGCAAAGCAGAGAGATCGAACTGGGATAACCAAAAATCATCCGGTAGCCGCCCGCGCATAAGCGGTCCAGGTAAACCGACATGACCTGCTCGCTCATATTAAAGGCGGAGAAGAGTTCGGTTGCGAATAACCGGTCGCGGAGTCTTCGGAGATGGTCCTGGCGAGTCACATCGAGGGGGGATCCCCAAAGGGCAAATTCGCGATCGCCGGCGGACAAGGCCCACCACCGCGTGACGCGCTGCCGGCATGCCACCTGCGCGGCGATTCGCTCCACCGGCAGGTCGAACAGGAGCGGCGCGCCGGTCGAGCCGCCCGTGGAAAACGGGATCAGTTTACCCGCGCGGTCCGACCGAAGCAGCAGCCGGTTTTCGCGGATATCCTCCTTCCGCGTGAGCGGCAGCCGACTCAGATCGGAGGGACTCTGAATATCGGAAGGCGCGACTCCGGCCCTTTGCATCACATTGCGGACGTATGGGACATGCGCATACGTATAGTGAATCAATGCCCGCAGGCGCTGCGCCTGAAACTCCATAACTTCAGCCGGGCTTCCATGGTCCAGACGCTCCATTTCGCGCAGAATACGAAACGTAGGATGCTGTTTTGCCCATTCCTGCAGCGGGAACAGAATATTCCATACAAGCCATTTATGCATAACAGTTCCTCAGCAATGCCGCAGTGAAGCCAACCGTTCCATGTGGGAATTGCCGCGTCCGTCAGCGGTCGCTGCCGGCCCCAGACCGTACACAGTAAACAGCAGTGGTCTCACATGGTTCCAACTACAGGATTGGCTTATCTGAAATGCCGCCCGGCTCAACCGCGGCGCCAGGCCCGGTTCCTCGATCACGCGCCGCACCGCCGCACTCAATGCCATCCAATCCTTCGGCGCTACCAGCAAGGCATCGACGCCGTCTTGAAACACATAAGGGATTCCGCCGGCGCCCGTCGAAATCACAACCAGACCCGCCGCCGCGGCTTCGATCAGGGATCCCGGGAAATTATCCGCCCGCGACCCGTTGAGAAGCAGGTCGCATTGATCGTACAGGCGGGGCAACTCCTGATACGGCAAATGACCAAGGAAGGAGACGTTCCGTAACTCCCACGCGGCCACGAGATCGCGCAGCCGCGCCTCCTCGCTTCCGCTCCCGGCGATCCATAATGATGCATCGGAATACCTGATTTGCACCTCGCGAAAAGCGCGGATGACCATCTCCACGTCGTAGAGTTTTTCGAGATGCCGCGTCACCAGCATTTTTGGGTGCACGACCCGTCTTTCCCTGTATCGAAACGCGGCAAGGTCGATGATATTGGGAACGATCTGTACGGGAACGCCAATCCTGCGCTGAATGACTTCGGCAAGGAATCCGGATGGCGCCGTCACGGCGTCGGCCATTCGAAAAACGGGTCGCACCAGCGCGGCGCAGCGGGCGAGAAACCGGTCGGCTTCGCCGCCGTGGTATTTCATGACGACACGCTTGCGAGCCACGCGGCCGGCTGCCACGGCCGGAATAACAACCAGAAAGAAATACCACCAGGAACAGGCCTGCACATCCACGATTTCGACGCTCGCAAGCGCGCGCAGCAGGCGGGCGCAGTACACAGCCAAACGCAGGATCGTCCGGACGCCGGGGACGCGTTCGCACGCGCGCAGCATCGCGGGAGGAGCCGGATTTGAAGGGAGGAACGTTACCGTGGCGCCCTCCGCCTTCAGCGCCCCTGCCAGGAGCGAAGTCTGTAACGCCACGCCTCCGTACGGGGGCGACGCAGGACCGATGAGCAGCACTCGGAATCCGGTCGCGTCGGCCATAGGTACTGACGTCAATCGGCCACCCCCAACCGCTTGCGGATTAAGCCGCTGCCCTTCTGCACCCATTCCTGTGGAGAGGAATGCCACCAGCGTCGCAGAAGCTGACCCCACGGGTGCTTATCGACCAGACGCCTCGTGTACGGATTTACCGGCAGCGAGGCATCCGCACCGCGATTCGCCAGCACGTCTGCAAGCGACTGCTCCATCACGTCAACCGCGAAGTCGATCTCGGATCGTGTGATCACCAGGGGCGGAATGATGCGGACATTCGTGTCGCCATACCCGTACGTCAGATGGACTCCGCGCCGTCGGCAGACATACATAAACGCGTTGACGAGCCGGGCCGCATCCGGAGAGTTGTCCACGACCAGATCGAAACCGATCATCAGCCCGAGACCGCGTACCGATGCAACCGCCGGCTGGCGCGCCGCGAGCGCCTGCAACTGTTCCAGGAAATAGATCCCGCTCTCGCGGCCACGGTCGAGGAGGCCTTCTTCGCGGACGATATCTATGACGGCGCACACCGCGGCGGCCGATACCGGGTCCGACTGGTGGCTCGACAGATTCCACAGGCCGCCGGAGATCACGCGGTCGGCGATCTCCGCCGTGGTCACGACCGCGGCTGTGGGAAAGCCGTTTCCGATCGATTTCGACAGAGATAAAATGTCCGGCTCGACATCATGGTGTTCGATGGCAAACCACCGGCCAGTCCGGCCAAAGCCCGTCTGCGCCTCGTCCACGATCAATAAGGCCCCATGCTCGTGCGCGATAGTCCGGAGCCGTTTCAGATAACCGGTCGGCGGAAACAGCATTCCACCCGCCGAAAGGACGGGCTCCACTATTACCGCGGCGACATTGTCCCAATCCCCGATCCAGCCGTCCACATCGTCCAGGCAGGGAAACCCGCAGGGCGGATGGACGGCGTCGGTGAAGCACGGCAGACAGCGGGTGCTTATGGGCAGACAGCGGTTTTCTGGCACCACCGGAAGCGAGTCCTTCAAGTGGTGCGAAAACAGGCTGGAACAACTCTTGGTGGCGACCGACGTCCCGTAATAGCCGCGTGAGAACCCCACGATTCCGGTCCGGCCGGTGTACGCCTTTGCAAGGCGGAATGCGAACTCGTTGGCTTCCGTGCCGGTCGACATGAAAATGCACTTTTCCAGAGCGCCGGGCGCTACCTGCGCGAGCTTGAAACCCGCCTCCAACACCGGCGGCGAGAGGAACTGGGTTCCGGTGTGCAGCAGGGACCGGGTCTGTTGCGTTATCCGTTCGATGAACTTCGGATGATTGTGCCCCAACACGCAGCAGAACATCCCGGACGCCAAGTCGACAAGAGTCCTGCCGTTTGCGTCGCGCAGTGTGCTGCCGGAAGCTTCCACCAGAATCTCGTCCGCATACGGCATCGCCATCAGCACGTGTTTGCCATATTGCTGCCAGTACTCCAGGTTCGTTTGCGTCGCCGTCACTATTTCACCTCAACTCCGTCGAAAGATCATCGTTCGACCTCTCACTTTTCCTCTTGCTGGGATAAATGCCCGCCGGCATTCGACGGAACAGAACTGTGCACGGGCCGACGCGCGCATTTCAGACTATTGCTGCTTTCGTCGAAATACACCACGATTACTTCGTCAGCAGTGACTTGAATCGCACTGGTATAACCGGCGAAGTTGCCGTCAACCTCCTCGGTCACCCATTTCGTGCCTTCCCGATGGGCCACCTTCAGAATCCCTCTGTCCGCGTCGTAATAACTGAGGTAGGGTGTCCCGTCCGGACTCAACGCTATGCCGTTCCGGTCGGGATATGCTTCCCGGGCGATGCTGTCCACCACCTCCCGCTGCCATTGACCGTTGTGGAGCGTCGCGTATTTGATCCAGCGCTTACTGGTGTCCGTGTATGCAATGTGAGGAGCGCCCGAACTATCGATAGCCATCTTTACGGAAAAATATGTTATGCCGACGGGATTCACCGGCGTGTTCTCCACTATCTGCGTGTCCCAGGACTTTCCGTTCCAGCGCGCGTATCGCAGGCTTTGCGTTTCATAGTGCACATTGGCATAGGCGATCTGCAGGTTCTTTCCCCCGTTGCTCGTCATGGAATTGAATTTCCCGCTTCCCATGGTGCCGTCGACCGTCTCGGTCTCCCACACCCCGCCGATCAACCGAATCACTCTCAGGCGAATCACGACTTCCTCCTCGGGCGTGGCTACGAGGTAATAACTGATGATCGGGCGATCTTCGGAATCGAGAGCGATCGATGTATAGAACTCAATCGCTTTGGCGTGGATACTCAGCGCCTGTGAATGCCACATCGCGCCATCCCAGTACGCATAATTCAGCCGGTTGACTGTATCGAGAAAAGCGATGTGGGGCCGCTGGTGAGAGTCGAGCGCCATCGAGACAAATCCCGAGCAGTGATTGTCGACCACCATCGTGAACCAGCGGTTCAGACGATGGTCCCAAAAGGCGTACTTGAGCTGATGCGTTTGATCGTTCGAGTAACTCGCGTGCGCATTCCCGAACTGATCGATCAGGAGATTGGCAAATTTCCCGCCACCGGCGGGATCCACCGTTTGAATCCGCCACGTCGCGGGCCAGGCGCTCAGTGCAGCCACCGCCGCGAGCAGACACACTCGTGCGCTAGTCTTTAACGTTGGCATCGTGCAGCTCCCGTTTACTTACAGGGTGAAGGTCTCTCGGCATCTGGCGTCCGATCGCGGACGCTGTCCGAAGCAGTCCGGTCCGCGCCAGATCCGGAATGACTCTCGACAGATACATCAAAAACGGCTTCTTGTCCTGACGCGACCAGATCGCATATTGGCGCTTTCCGCGGGCCAGTGCGAACAGATTCCGGAGGTTCGAATCCCGTGTCCGGACCATGCGGAGAGCGGCCATAAGAAAGGCATCCTCGGCAATCCATTTGTGCCCGGGCTCCGCGGTTCGGACGCCCGGTCGCGGGAGGCCTGCGTATTCGCAGTAGGCAAAATGGATCAGATCGACTCCGCACACCCGGCCCAGCGAGTGCTGGTCCCATGGCCGGGGATTAATCTCAATGAGCTTATAAGTCCGGTCCGCGGGATGCCACTTGAACTCTACTTCGGCGATCCCGGTAAAACGCATGCTCTGCAGAAGCTTCGCCGCGGTCGCGATCAGTTGCGGGC
>JASHSD010000262.1 GCA_030036985.1 Bryobacteraceae bacterium | reverse complement strand
GGCCGGCGAGCTTCCATTTCCTCTCAACCGAGCGTAAAGCATCGCGGCCACCCGTCAAGGCTCCCCTCCGGCGGCCTCAGGCCGGTCTTGACAGGACCCGTCCGCGATGCTCAAACGTCCTTCCCATATGAGGAAATGGAAGCTCGAAATCTCCGCGCCCGTGTAAAGGATGTATCGAGACTGCGTGTAAAGGATGTACTGATACTTGACACACTCCTGCGCGCCGCGTCCCGACTCTTCGGGACGCATGCTTCGCCCCACCACAAGTGCCCGGAGGAGTCCGGGCACGGCAGACTGAAGAGTCTGCGCCACGAGAGCGCGAAAGCAAAGGTGAAACCTGCTGAAAGCCGACCGTCTGAAAGACGGTGGGTTTAGACCCGGCGATGGATACTAAATCTTTGTTTCTTTGTGCGGCGCGACGATTTTCGTGCGGCCTTCGCTAACCGATTGATCTGAGAGGCGCTGGTTTGTGCGGTGGTGAGAACGGCCACCAGGATGATGCGGCCCGAGTCGATGACCTGATAACGGTGAGTGCGGGGGACTTTTCGAATCAACCCGTGCGCCCGCAGCAGGCGCAGTTTCCGGCTGATGGCGGCAGAACGTTTTTTGCGCTCGGCGGGTGTGGATGCTTCGGCGCCGCAGAGCGGATTCTGCGGGTCGCGATTACGCAGTCCGTTGAGGAGAAAATCGCCGCGATTGACCGCTGTCAGCAGCTCGCGGTCGTCGGCCCACGGACGCAGAGCGGCCTTCGGTTCTTCGATGGATGCGGCTTCCGTTTCACACAGAACCAGCCCCGTGAGTTCGCCCCCGAAAACCAACGCTCTTTTATTTCCTCCTCTGCAATGGGACCGCGAAGTACCAGCTGTAACCGTCGGGATCGACGTAGCTCACATACAGGCTGTCGAAGGGCACTTTGTCAGTCCCGACGCAGCCGGTATCGGAAGCCTGGCTCGCGCTTGCGGGAGGCGGCAGAGCGAAGTGCACAGCCGCGGACGGAAAAACGGTGGCGACGGCCAGCCTGCCGATCCTTCCGCTTGCGAAAGTAACGGTCGATGTGCTGGTCCAGGCCAGTCCGGCGCCGGCTGTGCCGACGCCATCGGTCTTTGCCCGCGCCTTGCAAAGCACCAGCGACGGACCGAAATATCCGGCCGTGGCGGTGGGCATCTCTGTGAGGTAGCGGCGGACATCGTCAGCGGGGCCGGCATATTGATCGACGGCGATTTTGGAGATCACCTCGGGCGCGACGAACTCCGCCAGAGAACTTGCGGATTTGCCCCGATAGTCCGGGTTCGGATTGTCCGGAATCCGGGGACGAAGCCAATTCTGAGGAAGGGCCGCGGAAGCCGGCACGACGACCTCAATATTCGGCGTGGGCGCCGCCAGGCAGGTGACGCACAACGCCAGACTCAAAAGAAAGGTCCGCATTCCCCGAGCATACCGCCGCCCGGTCCGGATAAAATACAGAAATGGTTACGGAGGCCTGATGAAGAGACTCTATCCAACTGCGATTGCATTCTGCGCCGCACTGCTGCTCGCCGGCGTTGCTCACGGCCAACTGGTTCTGGATTCGGTGCGCATCAGCGCCAAGGACACGGTCGCCCTGGCGAAGTTCTACCACGCGGCGTTCGGCATGCAGGAAGTGAATCGCATCGAAAACCCCACGGGAACGGAAGTCTTCGTCAACTTCGGCGCGACCGTGGCGGAAGCCAAGGCCAACAAGAACCCGTTGATGGTGCTGATGCACCGGGAATCGGACGATGTAAAAGACCCGGTGGCTCACGTGATCTTTAAGGTGAAAGATATGGCCGCGACAGTCACCGCCGTCAAGGCCGCCGGTGGCTCCATGGCCGGCGAACCTTTTCCCTTCCGCAAGACCGGAATCGTCATTGGCATTGCAGTGGATCCGGCAGGTAACCGCATAGAGCTGATCCAGCGGCCTTGAGTGCAGGGGCGTCATTACGGCTTCAGCCCCGCAAGCCGGTTGCACTGAAGTGATCGGCTCGGGAGCCATCGGCCGACCCGTCATACGAGTAGCCGAGTTCTATCTGCAATGACTGCCGTCGGCCTTCCCGTTGTCTTCCTCGAATCGGCTGGCAGTGGTGTCATAGCGCTATGGCGCCATTTCCCGAAGACCCGCCGCGACGGCCTGCGTTACAATTAACGCTTTGCTCCCGAGACTGCCCGCGGCTGCTTCCCACAGCCCAAAGGCTTGGGACCAGGAATCGAAACAATGAACGAAGTTGCCACGGGTCCCACGGCGGATCGCATAACGAAATACGCGCGGTCGAGCACCTACGAAATCAGCTGCCTTACCAACATGGCCAAGGTCGTCCAGGAAATGGCGGATAAGGGAATTTCGGTTCCCGCCGGCCAGATGTTCTCGATCGTGGACAAGTCCACCGATCCCGGAACCAAGGATGCCGATCGCGTCAAGACCATCGAGCGCTCGGCCCAGTTGGTGAAGCTCGGCTTCCGGCCCATCCCGCATATGGCGGCTCGCCGGTACCGGGACGCGGCGCAACTCAAGACCATCGTCCAGGGCCTTCTCGACGTCGGCACGGATGGCTTTCTGCTTCTCGCGGGCGACCCGCGCCGGCCCGCCGGCCAATTCCAGGCGGCCATGGATATGGCGGACACAGGCGTCTTCGACGACCCGCGTGTGAAGACCATCGTCTTCGCGGGACACCCCTACGGCAATCCAAACACCAGCGCGGACAAGACCGCGCGCGAGTTGCAGCGCAAGAATGCCTGGAGCGCCGCGCATCCGGAGAA
>JASHSD010000261.1 GCA_030036985.1 Bryobacteraceae bacterium | reverse complement strand
GGCCGGCGAGCTTCCATTTCCTCTCAACCGAGCGTAAAGCATCGCGGCCACCCGTCAAGGCTCCCCTCCGGCGGCCTCAGGCCGGTCTTGACAGGACCCGTCCGCGATGCTCAAACGTCCTTCCCATATGAGGAAATGGAAGCTCGAAATCTCCGCGCCCGTGTAAAGGATGTATCGAGACTGCGTGTAAAGGATGTCCTGATACTTGACACACTCGTGCGCGCCGCGTCCCGACTCTTCGGGACGCCTGCTTCGCCCCACCACACTACAGAATCAGAAACTGCGTTCCGGTGTGAGGCAGGATGGTAGGGGCACCCTCTGGGTCCGGCGGATTGGCAATCCAATGCCACGTATTGTTTTTGTGGGGCCAGGCCTTCGGGCCTGCGGCCGGGCTTCCGCCCGGCCCGAGAAGCGATCATAACCCTCGGGTTTGCGTGACTCCAGGCCGCCCGGAAGGGCGGCTGGAAGCGCCGAAGCGCCGGCCCCACCAATAGGCTGTAAAAACTACGTGGCATTGGCTTGGCAATCCGCCTGGCATGGAGCGGCCACAACTCGTGGATTTCCGGAGAGCCTGTGTAAGCAGCGACGGCGGAACGCCGGAGTCAAGATACTACAAAATCAGCATGCAGTCCCCATACGAAAAAAAACGGTACTTCTCCGCGACCGCATGCCGATACGCCGCCAGCGTCAACTCCGTGCCCGCAAACGCGCAAACCAGCAGAAGAAGGCTCGTGCGCGGCAAATGGAAATTGGTTAGCATCGCGTTCACGCGGCGAAACTCCTTCCCGGGGTAAATGAAAAGATTCGTCGTGCCGGAGAGCCGCCCGGTCGCCGCGGCGGATTCAATCGTGCGGACGCTGGTGGTGCCAACCGCAATCACACGCCTCGCCGATTCAATCGCGCGCCACGCTTCGCCCGAGATCGAATAGCGCTCATAGTGCAGTTGGTGGTTTTCGAAATCCTCGCGCTCGATCGGCTGGAACGTGCCGAGACCAACATGCAAAGTGAGGTGGGCAATCTCCGCTCCGGCATCCTGAATCCGGTCAAGGATCTCGCCCGTGAAGTGCAATCCCGCCGTGGGCGCAGCCGCCGAGCCGATTTCGCGCGCAAAGACGGTCTGATAGCGATCGCGATCTTCGGGCCGGTCCTCGCGTTTGATATATGGCGGCAGCGGCATATGACCGAGGCGCTCGATCTCCGCGTAGACATCGTTCTCGCCGACGAATCGGACCGTGCGTTCGCCGCGCTCTCCACAGGCCACAATCTCGGCGGCGAAGTTCTCGTCGAAACGAATCACCGCGCCTTCGCGAAGCTTGCGCCCCGGCCGCACCAGCGTTCGCCATTCGCGCGCATCGGCCGACAACGGTTCGAGCAGCAGCATCTCCGCTTTGCCGCTCAGCAGCCGCGACGGCAGGACGCGCGAATCGTTCAGCACCACGCAGTCGCCCTCGCGCAGAAACGTCGGAAATTCGCGGAACCAGTGGTCCTCGAAGCGATGCTCGGCCCGATAAAGCACCAGCATCCTGGCCGCGTCGCGCTCGCGCGGAGGCTCCTGCGCGATAAGTTCCTCGGGCAGATGGTAGTCGAAATCGGAGAGCCGCATCAGGCTCGCGTCATCAGCTTCTGCACTTCGGCGTAAGATACAGCTTCAGTCGCGAGAGGCGTCAGCGTTCCCTCGTCGCGCATCTGCCGCACGAAACACCGCAACGCGCCCAGCGCCACGCGGGACGTGCCGGATCCCACGCTCAGCCGCCGCACGCCCAGCTTCTTCAATTCGGGGATGGTGGGTATGCCGATTCCGGCGAGAATATTCAGCGGTCCTTTAACCGCCGAAGCGAGGCGGCCGATGGTTTCGGCATCGGTGACGCCGGGCGCAAACAGACAATCGGCTCCGGCATCGTGAAACGCATTGAGGCGCTCGACCGTGCGATCGAAGCGCGTCGATTCATCGCCAAGCTTCGCCAGAAAGATATCGGTGCGGGCGTTGAGCACCAGCGGCACGCCCGCCGACTTCGCCACTGCAATGATATTTCGGATAGCCCCGATCTGCTGCGCCAGCGGAATCAGTTCATGCCCGACCGTGTCTTCGAGATTCATGCCGACTGCGCCCGATTCAATCACGTCGAGCGCGGTTCGGACCGGATCCCCGTAGCCGGCTTCCACGTCCGCCGTCACCGGCACGTCGACCACCTCGGCGATGCGTTTGACCATGAACAGCATCTCCGATCGCGGAATGAGCTGACCGTCGGGATAGCCAAGCACGCCCGCAACACCCGCGCTGCTGGTGGCGACGGCGGAGAAGCCTTCCGTCTCCACGAGGCGCGCGCTGATCGCGTCCCATGCGTTCGCGAGCACCAGCACTTCCGACCCGGCATGCAGCTCGCGCAAAAGCTCGGCTTTGGATTTTTGATCCATTTTTTGATCCATTTTTTGATCCATGTTGCGGCCTAAACCGGCGGCGTGCCGTAGGTGTGGAAGGACTCGGTAGTCTTGAGACCCCACGCCTGACCTTTCTTGCGTTCCTCTTCGGTCCAGCGAATCGGTTTCCAATCCGGAGCGAAGATCAGCCGCGCACCCGCATTGGCGATCTCCACGCGATTGCCACCCGGTTCGTAAAATTCCTCGAAGAAAATGCGATTCGCCTTGATGTCGACGGCGAGCATGTTGAGGTGATCCAGCCGGCGCACGTTGACGCCGCGCGCCGGATACCGCTGCGCCTGGTTCTTCAGCGACGGACGCAGCTCCGGCGGCGCCTGATACCACTCGGTTTCGTAGTAAAGCTCGATCTTGTGGCAGTCGGGATCCTGGCAGAGAAACGCGGGGCCGTGTCGGATATCGCCATTGGTCCAGCCGATGTCGTACTCGGAGCCTTTCAGAGCCGCCGCGCGCCGTTCCAGCGCCTGCGGACTGCGCGTGCGGAAAGCCATATGCGCCATGCCGGACGTCTTTGAACCCGTGAGCTTGAGCGTATATCGCTCATAATCGTGCCAACCGCGCAGGTAAACCGAATCGCCCTGACAGCCGCTTTGCGTCATGCCCATGACATCGACGAAGAAACGGAGACTCTCTTCCGGCTTGGGCGTGAGAAGCTCCAGATGGCCCAGATGGGCGGCATCCATTATCGGCTCATCATGCATGCATTTCGATTATCGCCCTCGGCCGCGCCCTCGCCCCGGCTGGGTGACCTCGCCAGGCGCGGGAGGCTCGGTTCTGGGCTTGGCCTCGCCGCGATGACACGTGTAGCAGGTAACGTGGCTCTTGCCGTCGGGGAACTCCGCATTGATATCGGCCGCGATACGGATCATGTTGCGCGCCATGTTTTTCTTCGGATTGTCGTCCGAATCGTACTCGCCCGCGACGTGGCAATAGGTGCACTGCACGCCCAGCGCTGCGCGGAACGCTCCCATGGTTTCCCGAATATTCGTGCCCGCCGGCAGCACTCGCAGGTTCTTCGGCGGTCCCGGCGGAAAGACTACGGGGCCGCCTCGCCCGCGGCCCTGAGCCATCAGCTGGATCGACGAAAGCAGAAGCAGGGACACGAGTAGGCGCACGCGCACATCGTATCTTGACCCGATGGTCGTGTCAATTTACGAGAGAACTTACGTGTGGGCGTCGACGCCGGGACGGAACCGCTTCACGCGGATTTCCTTTTCCCGTTCGCGCATCCGGGCGATATCGTAAGCCGATTGCATCCGCATGAGCGTGTCCATCTTCACGCCGAAAGCCTTCTCGATGCGCAGGGCCATTTCGCCCGACAGATCCGCTTTGCCGTTCAGCAGGCTCGACAGGGCGGGGCGCGACACCTGAAGCGCGACGGCGGCGGACGTGACCGACAACCCCGTGGGATCGATGATCTCGGTGCGGATGAAATCGCCGGGGTGCGGTGGGTTCTTCATGGGCATTTGCCGACTCCTGCGTTAGGACGTTTCACCGAATAACCAATCCGTTTGCAAAAAACCGCTTGCTTGCGCGCGCGGCTCGGAACGGGCTTCTGAGCCACGACCGCAAGGGAGTGGTCGAACGGGCTATTCTGCAACGCAATTCCTCGGCTTCCTGCATCGCTTCAAT
>JASHSD010000260.1 GCA_030036985.1 Bryobacteraceae bacterium | reverse complement strand
TGCCTCATCAAGGTATCCTAAGCCAATACCCAAGATCGACTTTTTGAAAACTTGGTTCGGGCGTTGCGCGGAGAGCTCCGCCAGCGCGTCGACAGCCGCGATCCGTACTCTGGGGTCGGGATCATGAAGAGATCGGTCCTGAATTGGTCGCCACCATGACAAATCTGAGTTCATGAGCGACATCGCTAAAAGATCGTTGACCGCTTCGATACGGCTTGTGACTTCAGGGTTTTTGTTCGAATCTAGATGATCATTGTCGCTGTCTGCTCGTCGAACAAATTCGCTTGAGCAGGAAGCCAGAATCAAAATCACAGCTGCGGCGACCCAAATCGGAATCCGCGAGTCACTAATGGTGCGAGTTTGATGTCCTCTGGCGACCTGTCGATCAGCTGAAAGCATTTTACAGCCAAGTCTTTCCATATGTGCGGCATTTTTACACACTCTAAATCGTCACCACCGCCCAGGGCATCTTAAAAAATATCTCGCGAAACGCGGCTGCCTGCCAGCTGCTGTCGTCAATGAAAGACGTCGTCATTCACCGTACCGAGCCGATCTGCGCCTCGTGTCCGGATCGCGGCCATGCGTTCGGCGCAAACCGAGGATTTCGGCTGACGGCTGCGAGGAGGCCTCCAACGGTGCGTTCATGAGCAACCGACCTTGGTCAGCTTCCGACACAGCGGCGGACTCCGGCTCAGTCCGCCTCCGTTAAAACCGGGCGCCGAGCCGGAGCGTGCGCCAAACGGGCAGAGCTGGCCACCCCGGCAACCGTACCTTTTGGATCAATTCGCATTCGGCTCCTAGCAATGATGTCTCCCACGCAAGTGATCAGTCTGCGGCGTGATGAAAGACGGCGCAACGGGAGGGACCTAAAATGGATGGAAAGATGCCGGGACAGAAACGGCACAGCGCCGCAACGGCGGCTGCTCTGCTGAACCGCTACCAGTGCCCCACGCCTTTTCACGCCGTGCGCGCGCGTTTCATGGGTAGCATCGTATCTCCTGTTCAGGGTCGATCGCCGATTCATGCCGTACAGGAACTCTGGGGCGGCGAACTCCCGCCGTTTGACAGCATGGACGACCTGAATCATCTGCTTGCTGTTCTGATGGACGGCCTTTGGAATCGCCTCACTGTACACCAGACCGTCAGCAAACCCTTTAAGCTGACACCAGTGGAAGTCGAGCAGACGAGGGAAGGCGTCCATCATTATGCGCTGGTGCGGAAACAGGAAATCGATGGTTTTGTGGATGGGCTTTTCGGACCGCACGAAGACCTGGATTTGCCCGCGAGCGCCCATGGCGGATTAGACACCCTCGGACAGATACGGGCAATGTTGACGGGCGCGATCGACTTGCTGGATGACGCTGGCAAGCCTGCAAGTCCCGATGACCTCAGTGGCTTGGCCGAAAACCTCAAGGCACTCCAACCAATTCTGGAACAGGAAATGAACATCGTGATTCTTGCGTGCACTCGCGCACGCAGACAACTACTTGCCGACACGGGGTGGTCCAAGCCGATGGTGCATTAGCCAACGCCCTTTTGCGTCGCGCTTCGCCTGCCATGGGCGCGTCTACATCGGATCCCGCGGCAAGGAGTACGGGTCTCGCGCGTCGGTACGGAGATTGATGCCATCTTCCGTCCGGGTGACTTCCCAGGTTCCAATCATTCGCTGGTCATCGGCAAAAAGCGACCGTTTACGGGCGATCAGTCGTTCCATAAGCACGGCGGTCTCCGGTTTCGCAGCCATGAGGCGTCGAATCTCATCGAGATGCCGATGGTCGTTCAGCACATCCGCAAAGATCACTGCGTTCCAGGCCACAAACGAGAGCTCTAATGCGACCTGGGCTCGTTGTTCAGGCGTTTCGCTGTCGAGATCATGAAGCAGGGGCTCTGCGAAGTGCAGAAAAGTCTCGGAGATCTTCCGATCGGGATATGTCAGGCGTCCGTCCACTTCGCCTCCATCAATCAGAGATCGGTTCATTGAAGCCGTCGAGCCACTCTTTTTTCCAGCCGGTACCGTCGCATCGCTAGCCGACGTTCAGTCCGCTGGAGCCACCACATCGACAAACGGGTGTACAGGCGTGCCAGCAGCGAATCCGCCCTCTCGCAGGACATACGAGAGATTTTACAGGTGCCATCAACGGAGTGATAGTCGAGCACCGCGCAAGTGAATGCGGGAACGAATAGTTGGCAAGGATTTACCAGTGCCGAATGCCGACGGGCTCGATCTCGCGCAACGCCGACAAGGCTCGCTCGATGGCTCTCTTCTGCCCCTCCAGCCTGGCGATGATGTCGTTCAATCCCCCGGCCATCTCGGGTCCCTTTGAAGGAGAGTTGCCGGACCCGTTGTTCTGAAGACCCTCTCGATTCTTCTTCCACTTCGAATACTGCCTCGGATGGGAGCCGCGGATGTGAGAGGCCAGCCCAGTACCTTGTGACGATGTCTTCGGGCAAAAAGGGCATTGCAGGTCCTGTTTCGGCATTTTTTCAACAGTAGGTTATCAGGCTGGATCGGTCTACCGGCCGACTCCCGCCAAATCCTTGGCGGTCCTGCAGTAACTCAACGCCTGAAAGAACAACTCATGTCTATTCCGACAACGATTGCCGAATATCTACGCCGCTCCTCACAGGAGTTGGGTGAACGAATCTTGAAAATCTATCCTGCCCTCCACTCGCCGGACGATGCCGTCTCTGAGCGATTCAACGGTTTGCTGCGGAGTCCGTTCGCTGCGCAGCGCCTGGCGGTTATGGGAGTCGTGAAGCGGTGGGAACAAGCCAGGGCCGCCGCCGTTATCGCCGAGTGCGGCACCGGCAAGACACTCATGGCTCTTTCTGCGCTCCACGTCCATTCTGCCGGTAGGTCCTACGCGGCGCTGGTGATGGCGCCTCCGAACATCGTTGGGAAGTGGTGCCGGGAGATTCTGATTACGATCCCCGGCGCGCGCGTCTTCATGATCGATGGTTTGCGGACTCCGACGCAATCGAGTGCCGGCCCGCATGGCGTTAATGAGGTGCGCTACCGGAACGGCCGGATAGTGCGCGAAGGACTGCACACGACCTTGACTGATGTGCGGCTTCGGAAGAACTCGAAATCGGCGCGCGATCGCTGGCAGAAGCTTTGCCCTGGGCCGTCGTTCTGGGTCGTTGGCCGCGATCGTGCGAAGCTGTCCTACTTTTGGAGACATGCGTACTCCGTGGCGGAGTCTGGTCCATATCTGGGATCGGCGGTTAACGCCGACTCGGGCGCGCCCCTGATCGTGAACGACGAGCGAGTGCTCGCTACCGAATTCGAAAAGATACGCCGGAGCGAGATCCTCGGTGGCCCTGACAGCGGCTCTGGGAAAGATCGGCGCTCGCTCTATAGCCCCCTTTGGCAGGCCGATGGAAAACGGATCCGCCGCTTCGCGCCGCTCGAATTTGTCGGCCGTTACATGAAGGATTTCTTCGACTATGGGATCGCGGATGAGGTTCACGAGCTGTCAAACGACACGGCTCAGGGCAATGCGCTGGGCACTCTGGCGCGTGCGGTAAACAAGATCGCGGTGCTTACCGGGACCCTCATGGGCGGGTACGCAGACGATCTCTTCAATGTGCTCTACCGGCTGGAACCCCACAAGATGGTCGCTGAAGGATACGAATGGGGCGAGCCTGGAGTGCGCAGTTTCGCGGAAACGTATGGCGTACTGGAGCGGGTAACGATCATCGCTCCCGAAGAGAATGCCTGCTCGAAGGCAAAAGTGACCAAGCAGGTCAAACGCAAGCCGGGAGCGTCCCCGCTGCTCTTCGGGAAGTTTCTCATGGAGCTGGGCGCGTTCGTTTCGCTGGAGGACATCTCCAGTGAACTTCCGTCGTATCGCGAAGAGGTCATCGGCGTCGACATGGACGAACCGTTGGCGAAAGCATATACCGACCTCGAAGAGCAGATCAAAGAAGCGCTCGAAGAGCATCGCGGTAATCATTCGGTAATCAGCACCGCCCTGAACGCTCTGCTTTCGTACCCGGACCGGCCGTACGGCCTGGGCGACCTGATCGGAACCGAATACGATCCCGAGCTGCGTCGGCGCGTGCCTTTCCTGATCGCCAGGACGCAGGATCTCGCGGAGAATTTGCAGTACGCGAAGGAGCGGAAGCTGATCGAATGCATCAAAGCCGACCTCGCCCGCGGCAGGAAATGCCAGATCTACGCCGTGTACACGGCGAAGCGGGATGTTACCAGCCGGCTGGAACGGGTTCTGTCCCATGAAGGCATCCGCGTCTCAGTGCTCGCCAGTCAGGTGCCGCCCGATCAACGCGAGGCGTGGTACGAACGCCGGCTGCGCGACGGCATGCAAGTTTGCGTGGCTCATCCTCGCTTGGTTTCCGTCGGCATGGACTTGCTCTGGGCGCCGTCCATTTACTTCGTGCAGACGGGATACTCGATCTACACTTTGCGACAGGCAAGCCGCCGATCCTGGCGAA
>JASHSD010000259.1 GCA_030036985.1 Bryobacteraceae bacterium | reverse complement strand
CCGCCGTTGGGACGCCGCCATTCGAGCAACTCGCAAAGCGTCGCCGCCAGTTCGGTTACGGTCAGATTCGCGAACTCGCGCGTGATGCGGCGAATCCGGTCCAACTCGCCTTCCGTCAGCGCATGGCCGCAGAATGATAGTCCACCCCCGATTGTGACCGGCATTGCACGAGGACCCTCCCAACAAGCCCTCATGCTCACGCTACAGACTTCCCTCGCAAAAGTTCAGCGAAATCTTTGCCTGGCCGTCAATCGCCCTTACCGTGCAAATGGCCAATCTCCAGAGACGCGACTAAAGTCGCGTCTCTTTATTGCTCTGGCAAAAGCGGAGCCGGAAACGCGACTAAAGTCGCGCGTCCTTATTGCTCGACTGGGCGTCTCTTTTTCGCGGCCACACTCGGGCTTAATCCCATCGCGATCAACTGCTGCTTCGCTTCGGGCGCACGGTCGGAATGGGGATACTTTCGCATTACCGTTTTGAACTGTTCCGCGGCGGCAGTCTTCTGGCCCAGAGATTTGAGCGACATGCCCTTCAGGAAGTAAGCGTCAACCACCGCCTTACTGTCTGGGTAACTCTCTTCCACGGCATCGAAATCCATCACTGCCTGAGAGTATTTCATCTGGCTCATATGGATCTGCCCGATGTAGATCTGCGCCTGGGGCGCGTTCTGATCGTCGGGATAGTCACGAACGAAGGCGGCGAATTCTCCCGCCGCCAGATCCGGCTTGCCGCCCGCATAATCGCCCATGGCGTTGCTATACATCACCCCAGCCGGAGGCTTTACGGATGTATTCGTCGGCGCTCCGAACGCATCCGGGTTTGTGCCCGCGGCGGGAGGCGGCGGGGCGGCGGGAGCCTGCAGCACCTTGACCGCGTTGCTGAGATCGTCGATCTTCTGTGACAGGCGATTGATCTGGGTGGTCAGGTCGGCCAGCGAATTCTTCGTGTCCGCGGAATCGTTGGTGAGGTTATCGAGCTTGGCGGCCAGGTTGGCGACCGGCTGCAACGCGTCCTTCAGTTCGCGGTCGAGCGTATCCTTCACGCTCTGATTCAGCACGCTGACGGTGGTGTTGGTCCGGTTCCCCGCGTCGAGGGCCTGTTCGAGCAGCGTCTGCATCTTCGCCATCGACTGATCGAAACCGCTCTGTAACGTGCGAACCTGGTCCTGGAGTTGGGCGATATCCCGTTGCATTTCCTCCTGCTCTTTGCTCGCCCCGTAGATCGAGCCCGGAAGCAGGAGAGTGGAAAAAGCGAGTGCGCAAATCGTACGCTTCATAAATTCACTTTAGCCTTTTTTGCGCGCGTCGCCGGCGACCGCCACATGAAAATTTATTCCGCATGCAACCCGAATTCCGCATTACTGGCCCGGCGAAAAATGCGCGCGCCGATTGCGCTGCCAGCAGCTCTCGTCGGATTCGGTACAGACCGGCCGTTCCTTGCCGTAGCTGATGGTCATCAGCTTGTCGGCGGGCACGCCGAGCTGCACCAGGAAATTCTTCGCCGAGGTGGCGCGCCGGTCGCCAAGGGCGAGATTGTATTCCGCCGAGCCGCGCTCGTCGCAGTGTCCTTCCACATTGATTTTGGCGTTGGGGAAATCCATGAAGATCTGCTTCAGCGCCGCGGCGTCGGCAGTCAGCGCCACGCGCGCGTCGTCGCGAATGTCGTTCGAATCGTAATCGTAGAGCGCGTCCTGCAGGTCCGACGTGACGCGCGATTCCAGCGTGCCGGTCTCCCTTCGTGTGGTGTTCGTCGAGGGCGGAGGCGGCGCCGGCCCGGTTACCGTGACCGTGGCAGTCTTCGAAGAATCGCCCGCGGGACCGGTTGCTGTCAGAACGTAAGACGTGGTCTCGGGCGGCGTAATCCGCTGCGTGCCCGAAGGCGGCACCGTGCCGAGTCCGTTGCTGATGGCGACGTTAGTCGAGCCGGTAACCTCCCAGCGAAGAACCGCGGACTGGCCGCGCTCGATGCTCGAAGGCTCGACCGTAAACTCGGCAATCACCGGAATCCCGGGCCCCGAAGGCTGCGTGGAACCGCCCGCCGTCGGCGCCGGTGGCGGCGGAGGCGGAATCGGTGTCTTCTTGCTGCATGCCGTCGCAAAAACCATCAGCACCAGCGCGAACGCGGCGCCATGCGAGCGGGGGAATCGGTACGCTGAGTAAGTTTTCATAGTTAAATTACTTCACACCCCAAACGGGCTCTGTATTTTCTCCGTCTTTCGTCAACTGTTTCAACTGCGTGCCGTCCGCCAGCATGCTGTAGATCTGCGATCTGCCGGAACGGGTGGAAGCAAAGACCAGATGCCTTCCGTCGGGCGCCCAGACGGGGTTTTCATTCCTCGCCGCGCCATGTGTCAACTGAACGTAATCGTGCGAGCCGAAATCCATAATGAAGATGTTGAAGTCGCCCTTGGCGATTCCGCTCGTCCATGAAAAAGCGAAGTGCTGACCGTCGGGATTCCAGGAAGGATTCGATGCCTCGCCTTCGCCGTTCGTGACCCTCTGCACGCTGGTGCCGTCCGAGTTCATCTGATAAATCTGCTCGTGCGCGCCGGAAGTGATCAGCAGAAGGTTCGGGTTCTTCGGATTCACCTTCGGCTCCGACTCGATCGAGTCGCGGCGGGAAACGCGCCGGAACCCCTGGCCATCGATGCTCGCGATATAGATCTGCGCCAGACCCGCCGCGCTGGACACATAGTAAATCTGCTTTCCATCGGGCGTGAAGTCGGGGTCCGCGTTCAGCGACGCTTCCTGGTTGTAGAAGGGAAGCATGCGCCCGGTGAGTGTATCCATCATCATGATGCGCGGCGTGCCTCTGGCGTAACTGGTGAACGCGAGCCGGCTGCCGTCGGGCGATATCGCCGGGGTGAGGGAGAGGCTTCTGAAATGAGTCAGCTGTTTCGGATTCCCGCCGTCCCAGTCCATCACCCAGATTTCTTTGATTGCGTTTTGGGCGCGTCCCGTCTGTTTCACGAAGTAGATTCGGCTGCCGAGCAGCGAAGCCGAGCCGCCGAACTTCTGAATGATGTCGTTGGCGAATTCGTGCGCGACTTTGATGGCCCCGGCTTCGTCGAGCGAAGCGGTGTAACGGTTGGCCATGAGCTGCGCCGATTGCGGATTCGACTGGCGGGCATCGTCGACGTAACCGTAGAGCACCAGCACGCCGTTTTGCGCGGCGGTGTAACCGAAGACGAGATGCGATGCATTCACCGGCGCGCCGGACCAATCGGGCAGCGCATAACCCATTCCGTTATCGTCCGGGCGCAGATCCTCCGGGCGCTGCGGGTTGTTCAGAGGATAGACGCTCTTCGGCCGCATATCGAACAGGCCGGAAGCCTGTAGGTCGCCGAACAGGGTCCTGTTGAACGGGTCCATGAGTTGCTGCGAACCGGAGCCGCGAAAGTCGACCACAGCCAACGCGGGCTTTCCGCCGTTGCCGAGGATGACTCCGATGATGTCCTTTTGTGCGAAAAGCGCGGCCGCCGTGGTCACAAGCAGCAGCGCCGGCGTAATGAAAATAGATTTCCGCGTCATTGTCTTAACTGAAACGAGAATTGAACGGTTGC
>JASHSD010000011.1 GCA_030036985.1 Bryobacteraceae bacterium | reverse complement strand
GGCAGGGGAACCTGTGGACTCCCGAGATCGCGAAAGCCACCGGAGCCAAGGCCGCGCACCCGAATTCGCGTTTCACCACCGCGGCGTCGCAGTGCCCGACGATCGACCCGGCCTGGGAAGATCCGAACGGCGTGCCGATCAGCGCTCTTATCTTCGGCGGCCGGCGCGCGACCACCATGCCGCTGGTATTCCAGGCGTTCAACTGGACCGCGGGCGTGTACGTCGGCGCCACGATGGGTTCGGAGATGACGGCGGCCGCGGTAGGGACGATCGGCAAGGTTCGCCGCGACCCCATGGCCATGCTGCCCTTCTGCGGTTACCACATGGGCGATTATTTCCGGCACTGGATCAAGATGCGTCGGCAACTGTCGGAGACGCCCCGCATTTTCCACGTGAACTGGTTCCGCAAGGATGCCGACGGCAAGTTCATCTGGCCCGGCTTCAGAGAAAACATGCGCGTGCTGAAGTGGATTGTGGACCGCGCGCACGGCCGCGGCGTGGGTATGGAGACGCCCATCGGCTGGCAGCCGCATTACGAGGACATCGAGTGGAAGGGTCTCGATTTCCCCCGGGAGAAGTTCGAGGCGCTGCAGGCGTTCGACCGTAAGGCGTGGCGCGAAGAAGTGATCGGACACGAAGAGTTGTTCATCGACCTGCACGATCACCTGCCGTCAGAGATCATCTACGAGCGCGAACTCCTGATCTGCCGCATTTAGTGTGACTTCAGTTTCTACTGTAGTGTCCGGGAAATAACCGGACACGCGACTTCAGTCGCGTCGTGGTGAAGACAGCCTGTCGAACGGAGTCGTGGCGCAGACGCTCGCGTCTGCCGCACCGGCACTCGTGCCGGTGCTTTTGGGCTAGAGTATGTGAGAAACCCGGGTTAAAGACGCAACTCAACTCGCGTGTCTGAACCAATTTCCCGGACACGGCAGAATGGTGGCACAGGCTTCAGCCTGTGAAGCGTCTGGACGCGCCGCGCGGGCCTAATCGTGCCGCAGCGCCGCTGCCGGATCGATCCGCATCGCACGCCGCGCCGGAATCAGGCAGGCAGACAGAGCCACCACGATAAGGACTATTGACGTCACTACGTAGGTGACCGCGTCGCTGAAAGATACCGCAAAGAGCTGGGACTGGAGAAGGCGATTGAATGCGAGCGACGCCGCCAGTCCCAGGCCCAAACCCATTACAACCGGCAGCATTCCTTGTCGAAGAACCAGCAAGCGGATATCGCGCGGCATGGCTCCGATCGCGATACGCGTTCCGATCTCCTGGGTAGTCCGCGATACCGAATGCGCAATTACCGCGTAAAGCCCAATAGCCGCAAGGAACAAAGCAACAAGTGCAAAGGTGACAAACAAACCGGCATTTACAGCTCTGGACCAATAGCGAACCGACTTGAAGCTGTCAGTCAAAGGTAGCGGCCCCTCGAATGCGCCTGCGCCATTTCCCGCTCCTATGTCCAGCCCCGAATCGATTGACTTTATCTCGTGCCGCACCGATAACGCGAGGTCAGCGGCCGGGACACGAGTGCCCATGAGAATATTCGGGAAGGCCGGAGGTCTTTGCCGCCAGGGAGCATATACAATCCCGTCCGAGTGGTTCAACGCGCTTATCTGCACAATGTTCGACGTGACGCCGACAACCGTGCGCCACGCGTCCGCATTCCTGCCGTAGAAGTCGAACAGACGAAGACGCTTCCCCAACGGGTTAACCCCCGGCCATTGTTCTCGCGCAAACCGCTCACTGACCAGCGCGACGGGCTGCGTGGACTCGCGATCGAAATCGTTGAAATCCCGGCCTGATATCACAGCCGCGCCCACGGTTCCAAAGTACCCAGGCGTGATAGTGATCGCAATCGACCTTGGACGTCGCGCCGCATCAACCGTAGGCGACCCCGCGAGTTCGTAAGGCAGAACGCCGTTGGCAGTGAGTCCCGGAAGAGTGTCGGCCAGCGCCACCGAACCAATGCCCGGAATACTCTTCAACTTCGTCGTCAGCCGGTCAAAGAACGCTGCTTGGGTTTGAGCGTCGGGATAATCCGTCGGCGGCAATCTTACCGAGGCCACGAGAATGTTCGCGGCGTTGACGCCCACGTCTTCCGTATAGATCTTGAGAAAGCTCCTCGCCATCAACCCCGCCCCCGCTAGAAGCACGATCGTGACGGAGATTTCCGCCGCGATCAAAAGTGCGGACAAACGCTTGCCGCCGATACCACCGGTGGCGCCGCGGCCGCCATCCTTGAGCGTATCGTTGAAATTGAGCTTCGCCAGACGAACGGCGGGCGCCAGACCGAACAGGATCCCGGCGAAAATCGAGATTGCGACAAGGTACAGGAGTACGCGGTAATCCGGAACGTAGTGGTATTGGTTGTAGTAACCAGGCGGCGATTCAATGCGCTCATAAATTCTCACGCCGGCCAGAGCGATGAACCACCCAACCACGGCTGCGATGGACGCCAGCATCAGGCTTTCGACCAGGAGCTGTCGGACGATCCGCCATCGTCCGGCTCCCAAGGCCATACGCAGAGAGATCTCGCGGTAACGGTCGATCGTGCGAGCCAACAGGAGGTTGGCGAGGTTGACACAGCCGATCAGAAAAACGAATCCGACGGCGCCCCATATCGCGCGATAAAGCGCCATCGTGTCGGCGCCCCAAAACTGCTCTCCAAAGCTCCGCAGACGCCGGAGAAAATCCGGATTTGCACGCGGATAACGCAAATCCAGCCGGTGTGCGATGACGTCCATTTCCGCTTGGGCGCTTTTGCGCGTTGCGCCTTCTCGAAGGCGCCCGAAGGCGAACCAGAAGAAACCGGGCCGGTCCGGAACGCTCTGAATCCAAACATCCACACGGGGAGTTGGGAAAGTGAACCCCGGCGGCATCACCCCGATAATGGTGACGGGCTTGCGATCGAGGCGGAATGACTTGCCGATTACGGACCGGTCCTCGCCAAAACGCCTCTTCCAGAAGGCATAGTTGAGCAAGGCCACCGTAGGGGCTCCCGATACTCCATCGGAAGGCGCAAAATCCCTGCCGATAATCGGCCTCCGACCGAGCACCTGAAAGGCATTGGTGGTCAGTTGAGTCGTGTCGCAGGCTTCCGAGTTACCCGAATCGTCCTGGAGAACAAGACGCATCCCGCCGTCATTCACTCCCGCTATTCCGCTGAACGACTTCGGCTGCGCTTTCCAATCTTCAAACTCGGCGCTCGAAACCGCGCCGACCGGAATGTAGAAAATGCGATTGTCCGGATCGAGTTGCGGGTAACCCCCGAAGAGGATAGTGCGGGCAACGGTGAAAACGCCTGCGTTGATGCCGATGGCGACCGCCAACGTCATTACCGCGACCGCCGTAAATCCCGGCGAACGGCGCATGCCGCGGAGCGCGTAACGGATATCCTGCACAAGGGACTCAAGGACCGGAAAACCCTGCCGCTCACGCACGCCTTCTTTGATCGACTCGACGCTTCCGAGGCGAACCTTCGCCGCGCGGCGCGCTTCTTCGGGCGTCATCCCCGCGCGCAGATTGTCCTGTGTATGCAGATCGATATGACTGGCGAGTTCGTCTTCGAACTCGCGGTCGCGCGATTCGCGATGAATAAGGCCAAGCAGCCGTGAGAGTCCGGCGCGCAGGGCCTTCATAACGGCCTGGTCCTTGGCGCGAGAAATCGTGCGAGGATCTCGGTCGCCTGATCCCATTCGCGCGATTGTTTTTCAATCTCCTTTTTGCCGGCGGCCCTGAGTTTGTAGAATTTTGCCTTGCGGTTGTTGTCGGAAACACCCCACGCCGACGAGATGCATCCTTCCTGCTCCAGCCTGACCAACGCCGGGTACAGCGTTCCGTAATTCACTGAAAGCAGATCGCCGCTGGTTTGCTCGATCCGGCGCGCGATCCCGTAACCATGCATCGGACCCATCGTTTCCAGCGTCTTGAGAATCATCAGAGCCAGTGTGCCCTGCCAGACCTCGGTTTTTTCAGTCATCGCTCTCCTATTGCATACCAATATCACATCTCATATGTGAAAACAATAGGACGCACGGCGTTTTCTGACCGGGGCGCTGGGTTCCGGGGTTGCGCTCGCGGGGACCTCCCGTACGATCTGCACGAACATCTGCCGTCGGAGACCGTGTAGGGCAGGTTGGCAACCTGCGGCGGATTGGCAATCCGCCTGGCCTGGGTTTCCGGAACGCCTGTGAAGCGGCGGGACGCGGCACGCACCAGATGCGCGCGCCAGGGTTCACTTCAGTTCCCGGTCGGAACCTTCTCCGCGTGGTCGAGCGCCAGAAAGTGGGCGTTCCGCATTCCTGCCGTCGAAGGCGATTTCCTGGTGGGCTAACGAGTGTTTAACTTTAACCGGCGCCTGAGAAGTACGGCATCGAGCGATTCCCACCCGAGCGACCTGTAGAAACGCTCCGCATCGCGCCATACGTCTGCAATCAAAATGTGCTGATGTCTGCCGTACGGAGCATCTTTTCAGTTTGCGATTTATTATTACGGCTTCGAGCCGTCCAGCGCATAGGTCAGTAACTTCGGCAGGGACGGGTTCGGCCCCGGTCCGAAGTTGGTTCCAATGGCCGGCTTGAAAGGCCCAGACCCACCCATAAGAGACAGATACTGTTTCCCATCAATCGAATAAGTAATAGGAGGTCCCATGCCGCCTCTTAGCCCGGTCTTGATATCCAGCAGCTTCTCACCCGTATCCGCGCGATAAGCCACAAGACGCCCATCAGGAATCACCTGGAACACCAGATTGCTGGCGGTGCTGACCGTCCCGCCGCCCATACTCGCGCCGCCAATCGCGTGCCAGCGTTCCTTCTGCTTCACGGGATCCCATGCCAGCAGGATTCCCCGCTGCTGCGGCGGCGGAGGCGCCGGACCGATGGCAGGCAGCGTGATCCTGGTGTCTCCAGGCGCGGGGCCACGCAGTATCCCGAGGTTCTTACTGCCCGGCTTATAGACAAAGTCCGGCTCCACCGTATAGTCCTGCGTGGTTCCCGCGGAAACAGGAATGTAGGCCAAGCCGGTCATGGGATTGAAAGACATCGGAGACCAGTTGTGCGCGCCGCTCGAAGCCGGCGAAAGCGTCACGGTTGCGGACCCATAATGGGCTTCGGGATTGATAATCGGGCGGCCGGTCAGCTCATCCAGACCCTTAGCCCATGTGACGGTGGTAAACGGCTGGCCTGAGATAAATTTGCCGGTGATGCGGTCGAGTACGTAATAGAACCCATCCTTACCCGCCTGCATGATGACTTTGCGCGGACGGCCTTTTATCGTGAGGTCGGCAAGGACCAGCTGCTGTACGCTGTCATAGTCCCATGAGTCGCCGGGAACCGGTTGATAATACCATTTCAGCTCGCCGGTTTCAGGCTTGACCGCAAGGATGGAACACACAAAGAGGTTGTCCTTGCCTTTCGATTGGCGCAGCTGCTCGGGCCATGGTCCGCCATTGCCGGTGCCGACATAAAGCAGGTCGGCGTCGGGATCGTAAGCCATGCCATCCCATACCGGCGCGCCGCCGCCGTATTTCCACCATTCGCCGCTCCATGTGGTTGCGGCCTTCGCCAGCGCCGGATTTTCGAAGGGCTTCGACGGATCACCGGGAACCGTGTAGAACTTCCATTCGAAATGACCGGTGTTGGCGTCGAAGGCGGCAAAGAAGCCGCGCACCGGATACTCGCCGCCGGCCACGCCGATAATCACGTTTCCTTTCGCGATGCGGGGCGCCATGGTGATGGTGTAGTTATCCCGCGGATAAGCCACGCGGGATTCCCAGACCACTTTGCCGGTATCGGCGTCCAGAGCTTCGAGCCTGCCGTCGATGATCGGTGCGATGATCAGGTTCTGATAGATGGCAAGGCCGCGATTGACCACGCCGCAGCAGATCTTGGGGAAAACGGCCTCCTGGTTCACTTCCGGGTCCCAGCGCCAGCGCTCTTTGCCGGTGCGCGCGTCGACGGCGAAGACCACGCTCCAGTTGGTGATGCCGTAGATGGTTCCGTTGAATACGAGCGGCGTGGCTTCCTGATTGCCGCCGCCGGGACCCACGTCGTAAGACCAGGCAAGACCCAGGCGGCCTACGTTGGAGACATTGAGCTGAGTCAGCGGACTGTAGCGGGTTTCGCCGAGGGTCAGGCCGTAGGTCAGCCATTCTCCGCCCGATTTTCCCGCATTTTTCAGAACCGCTTCGTTCACGCGGTGCGTCTGTCCCTGTTGCGCCGCGGCGGCGAAGACGATCAGAACGAGTCCGATCGGCGGAATGGTTTTCCTCGGCATACCATGAAAGTATACGCCCGCTCCTGAATGCGATGACCGACTTTCGAATCCCCGCAATTGTATTGATGGCCGCCGCCCTGATGGCCGCCGCGGCCTCTCCGCCGTTCGATTATTACGTGCTTTCGTTGTCCTGGGCGCCGGCATTTTGCGCCGAGGGGAACGCGGCGGCGCGTAATTCGCGGGAGTGCGCGGTGGGGAAGAATATCGGTTTCATCGTTCACGGTCTGTGGCCGGAGGACGTCGGCGGCCACGGGCTGGAATCGTGCGGGACAAGCAAATCGGTGCCCGGAGCTGTCATGAAGTTTGCCTTGCCTTATATGCTCAGCCCAAGTCTCATTCGGCATGAATGGGCCACTCACGGGGCCTGCTCCGGGCGCAATGCGTATGGCTATTTCACCGACATCGTGCAGGCCCGAACGTCGGTACAGATTCCGGTGCAGATCAGTTCAATTGAGAATCAGGTGACCGAGAGTCCGGGACAGATCGAGAAGCAGTTTGCGGATGCGAACCCTTCCTTTCCGCGGGATGCGTTTCGGACTTACTGCAGCGGACGGACATTTCGGGAAGAGCGGGTTTGTTTCGATAAGAACCTGAAGCCGCGGGCCTGTACGGCTGCGGTGGAGGAATGCAGGAATCCGGCGGTAGTGATCCGGCCGCCATTGTAACTCACAGGCTGAACCCTGTGCCTTGCGCTTCTAAATTGCTTTGGCCGGCACAATGAAGGCAGGCCTCAGCATATCCAAGCCGCAGGGTGTAGGGCAGGATGGAATCCTGCGGCGGATTGGTAATCCGCCTGGCCTGGACCGGTCACAACCCGTGGGTTTACCGGAGCGCCTGAGCGCACTTCAGCCCGTGCCACTCAGTTGACGCCGTTGGCCGATTGCGCGCCCGCAATGCGCCCATCGAACAAATCAATCGAGCGTTCGGCATAACGCGCGTAACGCGGATCGTGCGTCACCATGCAGATGGTCGCGCCGCCTTTGTGCAGTTCGGTCAGCAGGTCCATGACCGCCTCGCCGTTATGTGAATCGAGGTTGCCGGTGGGTTCGTCGGCGAGAAGGATTGAGGGATCGCCCGCCAGCGCACGCGCTACGGCGACGCGCTGCTGCTGGCCTCCGGAAAGCTGCGCCGGATAGTGCTTGATGCGATGCGACATGCCTACGCGCTCGAGCGCTTCGAGTGTGCGCCGTTTGCGCTCGACGCCGCCCATGCCACGATAGGTCAACGGCAGTTCGACGTTCTCGTACACCGTAAGATCGCC
>JASHSD010000258.1 GCA_030036985.1 Bryobacteraceae bacterium | reverse complement strand
GCCCGTCAACATCGAGATCGAGGACTTGGGCTTGTGCCCCCGCTTCAGCGCGCTGGTATTCGAGAACGTCACGGTGCAGCCTTCGCCCTTGTGGCTGCAGGCGCGATTGACGGCGGTGGGGCTGAACCCGATCAACAACATCGTCGATCTGACGAACGTGCTCATGGCGGAACAGGCGCAGCCGACGCATGCGTACGACCGGGCGAAGCTGCACGGCGATACGATTTGGGCGCGTCCGGCGCGCGCGGGCGAACGCATCGTGGCGCTGAACGATGAGGAGTATGAACTCGGGCCTTCGAATCTCGTGATTGCGGATGAGTCCGGGCCGATCGGCATCGCTGGCGTAATCGGCGGGGGCTACAGTGCGATTTCCGAGACCACCACGTCCATCGTGCTCGAAGCGGCGAACTTCAACGCTGCGAGCGTGCGCAGAACCTCGGCTGCGTTAAAGCTGCGCACCGATGCCTCCATGCGTTTCGAGAAGGCGCAGGATCCGCACAATACCGTGCGCGCTCTCTCGCGGGCGCTGGATCTGCTGCCGATGCTTTCGCCTGGAATTCGGCTGGTGGGCGGACTGGCGGACCGTTCCGACGTTTTGCGCGAACCGGCGCCGGTGGCGCTCGATCTCGACTGGCTGGCGCGCAAGCTGGGGTGCGTGGTCGAGGCCGCGGAAGTTCGGCGAATACTCGAAAGCCTTCAGCTCGGGGTGCGCGAGACGGGGCCGAAGACGTTTTCCGTTACCGTGCCTTCGTGGCGCGCGACGAAGGACATCGCCATGCCCGACGATCTGGTGGAGGAAGTCGGGCGCATGATCGGCTACGACTCGATCGCGCCTGCGCCGCCGCTGGTTCCCTGCGCGCCGTCGTTCGATCCGCCGGAGCGGGAGTTCCTGCGCGGAGTCCGGCGCATGATGGCTGCTCAAGGCTATACCGAAGTTTCGAATTATTCGTTTGTCAGCGAAGAGGAAGCGCGGCGATTCGGCCTCGCGCCGGCAGATCACGTTCGCGTATTGAATCCGATCGCGGCAGGGCAGGAATTGCTGCGGACTTCGCTGCTGCCCGGCATCCATCGCAACATTGTCGAGAACGCGAAGCACTTCGATTCGTTCCGGCTGTTCGAGATCGGGCATGAGATTCATAAGCGGCCCGCCGAAAAACCCGGCGAGAGCGAGCATCTGATGGCGGCGGTTTCCGCGCGGTCCGGCGACGGCGATAGCGCGGCCGGGTTGTTCGAACTGAAGCGCGCCGCGGAGTGCCTGGCGCCGGGAGCGCGGGTGCGTCCCGCCGAGCCGCGCGCGTGGGAGCATCCGGCCAGATGCGCGGAGATCTGGTGGAATGGCGCGGCGATCGGCCGGATCGGCGAACTGCATCCGAGTCTCGTGGAAAACGGGCGTGCGGCGGCGCTCGATATCGATCTGGCGCTGCTCCGGGAACTGACGCCCGCGCAAGCGAACTACACGCCTGTGCGCCGATTCCCCACCAGCGCTTTCGATCTTTCAGTGATTGCGGATGCGCGCGAATTGGCGGGCAATCTGGAGCTGGAGATCCGGCGCCTGGCGGGGGATCTGGCCGAGGCCGTCGAGTATGTCCGCGAATATCAGGGCGAGCGCGTGCCGGAGGGCAAAAAAAGCGTTTCGTTCCGCGTCATCGCGGGGGCTGCCGATCACACTCTTTCCTCAAGCGAGATTACGGAACTGCGCGACCGGATTATCGCCGGGTTGCGCGAGCTTGGGTACGAACTGCGGATGTGAACCGGACCCGGGCCGCTGCTTTCCTTCAGTTCTCCGGGGTTTTGTCCGGTCCAGGCGGATTGGCAATCCAATGCCACGTAGTTTTTTGTGGGGTCAGGCCTTCGGGCCTGCGGCCGGGCTTCTGCCCGGCCCAAGACCGATCGAAACTACTATCAAACTCGCAGATTTGCGTGATTCCATGCCGCCCGGAAGGGCGGCTGCAGCGCGGAAGTGGTGGCCCACAAGGAAGGCTGTAAAATGAGCGGCTGACCCGGAGGGTGCCCCTACTATCCTGCCCTACACGGGAACGCAGTTTCCGATTTTGGTGACGGGCTCAAGGGCGGCGCTTCGCGCCGCGCCGTCGGCCTGGACGCGTACGTGCTTATCCCCCAACGTGTCGACGTGGCGCGAACTGCGGTTTGAATGGTCCTTATTCACGGAATCCGCGGCCGCATGGAATGCTCACAATGCGCAGAGGCTGGGCGCTTCGCTGGCCTACTACACGATTTTTTCCCTGGCCCCGCTGCTGTTGATCTTCGTGTCGATGGCCGGCTTCGTCTTCGGACAGCAAGCCGTCCGGGGCGAAATCTATTTGCAGATGCGCGCGGTCGCGGGCTATCAGGGCGCCGCTTTCATTCAGAACATTCTTGCGAGCGCGCACGTGCATGCGAAATCGGGGATCACCGCCACAGTTGTCGGGTTCGTTGTGCTTCTGCTCGGCGCCTCCGGGGTGTTCCTGGAACTGAGGGACGCGCTGAATCTGATCTGGGAGGTCCCCGCGCCTAAGGAGTCGGCTCTGCACG
>JASHSD010000257.1 GCA_030036985.1 Bryobacteraceae bacterium | reverse complement strand
CGCCGCCGCGTTGGAGACAGAGTTCACGGTCCCGTCGTCGTTATACACCGGCAGTCCATTCAGTACGCCCGTCGAGAGGCCCGTAAAAATATCCGGGTCGGGTGAATCGGAGTAGAAAATGGTTGTCTTGCCGGTGGTCGTGCCTTGGTATGTGACCACGACCTTCGCCTGCGTGGCGCCGCTGCCATACAACTCGTATGGCACGACGGCGCTGATATAAGTCGGTCCGCTGATCAGGACCGGCGCGGGAATTCCGTTGAACGTAACGGTCGTGGATGCAAACTGAGTGGCAAAGACGCCGTTCGAATTGGGCTGTGCTACCACCTGAGTGGGACTGCCGATATTGGTCCCGAAGATCGAAACCACCTCGCCCGGAGCCAGCGTCTGGACGATGTCGTTCGCGCCGTTAACGATCATGGCGGTGGGCTGCTGGGTCGGAGTGAGCAGGCGAATCACGTTGTTGTTGTAATCGGCTATGTACACGTTCGAGGAGGAATCGACCGCCACGCTGTACGGCCAGTTATATTGCGCCTCGATGCCGGGGCCGAAGTCGCCCGCATAACCCGTGACGCCGGCGACGCCGCCGATCGTGGTAACCGTTCCGTCGGGGTACACCTTGTCGATAACATCGTTGTCGTAATCGGCGTAGTACAGATTACCGGCGGCATCGGTGGTTATGCTGTCGGCTGCAACATTGGAAACGAAGGCGTTGATATTTCCGTTCTTATCCACCTTCTGAATACTGCCGCTGCCGATGTCGTCTATGTAAAGATTGCCGGATTCATCGACCGCAACGGCAAAGGGCAGACCGAGGGTCGCCTGCCTGGCCGGTCCGCCTTCGCCGGGAAACTGGCCGACACCCTCATAGTCGATACCGGCGACGGTGGTGATGATGCCGGTAGCGGCGGACACCATGCGCACGGTCGCATTGCCGTAATCCGCGATATAAACGTTGCCGGCGTTATCGACGGCAACGCCCGAGGGATAGTAGAGGGTGGCGTTCACAGCCAGTCCGTGGTCGCCCGCGTCGCCGAACGTTCCGTTGCCGGCGAAGGTCGAGACGATGCCGGCGGAATTTACGACGCGCACGCGTCCGGTGGGCGCGTCGGCGATGTAAAGATTGCCGGCCTGATCCACGGCCAGACTGGTTACGGTCTCGAATTCCGCGCTGGTCGCCGGACCGCCATCGCCCGCGTACCCCTGCGTTCCGTTGCCTGCGACGGTTTTGATGTTCCTGGTGGCCGCGTCGACTTCGCGGATCACGTGGTTTGTGTAATCGACGATGTAATAGTTGCCGTGCGAATCGAGCGTGACAACAAGGGGATTGGCCAGCTGCGCGTCAATGGCCGGACCGCCATCGCCGGTGTATCCCGGCGCCCCTCCCGTCCCGGCGATGCTGCTCGACTCGTAGATCAAGGTAGTCTGATCGGACGTGTCCTGGGGTCTGCCGATGTCGTGTACCGAGCGGCCGATGACCGGTGACGTCTGCGCGGAAGCGACGCTGCAGGCAGCGAATAAGGCGGAAATTGAAAGAAGCGTTTTCATGGGGCGACGGCGATAGTCACACCGGATTGGGTGAATGAGGAACCGATAATGACGAGAACGGGAACGGCAACCGGGGCCGTGCTCGTGGTCTGAATCAGATTCGCGGGGATTTGGGCGTTAATCTGCATGAGTCCCGCGACCGCCCCCGGTGTTTCGGCCGCATAAGTGACTTTCGCCTGCTGCCCGGAAATGAAGACGGTAACGCCCTCCACGGGGACGCGCGGCGCGGCGGGGGGCAAAGGCGTCAGCGCGCCATCCACTCCACCGGGTTTCGTCTGGCCTTCACCCGTGAGATACAGCATCACGGTGCTGCCCTGCTGGGCGGGGTTCGTCACGCTGTTGATGGAATAATCCTGATTGAGCGCGGCGATCTGACCGGTGACCGGCGACGCGAAAAACGCCGGATACTGGGTGACGATCGGCACGTTGGCCGACGCCACGCTCTGGCTCTGATAATTGACGGAAACATTGGCCATGGTGGCGTTGGACATTTCATACGGCACGATGGCGTTTATCTGCGTCCCCGATGTGTAGAGCAACGGGGCATTAATGCCGTTGAAGGAAACCGTCGTTCCCTCCAGTTCGCTGCCGTAAACATTGTCGCTTGAAAGCTGCTGAGTGGCAGGCGCGGGAGGGCCGAGATTCGTCCCGTAAATCGCGATGATTTCTCCCGGCGCGACGGCCCCGCCGACACCGTCAGCGGCGTTGACCACGCTGACCGAGGAGGGCACGGGCGTCAACTCCCGGACCACCATGTTGGCATAGTCAGTCACATAGACGTTGCCCGAGGTATCGAGGGAAACACCCTCGGGAGAGTTCAGTTGCGCACTGGTGGCCGGTCCGCCGTCGCCCGAGAAACCCGGCGTGCCGTTCCCGGCGATGACGAACTGCGTTCCGTTGGCGAGGATCTTCACAACGGTGGAATTGTTTGAATTGCAGTAGTAAATGCTGTCTGCCGCATCCACGGCGATGAACTGGGCGCTGACATTGGTCACGATGGTGTGGATGTTGCCGTCCGTCGTGATTTCGCGAATGTTCTGGTTGCTCTGATCCGAGATGAAGATGTTGCCCGCGGGGTCGACGGCTACGGCCACCGGTTGGGCGAGCAAGGCCTTAGTGGCCGGTCCGCCGTCGCCGGAGTAGCCCGGCGCTCCGGTTCCCGCGATGGTTGAGATGATTCCCTTCGTGGTGACCTTGCGAACCGTGTAATTGCCGTAATCGGCGATGTAGATGTTGCCGGACGAATCCGATGCCAGACCCGCGGGAGACGTCAACTCGGCGTTGATCGCCAGTCCGCCGTCGCCGGAGTAACCCACGGTTCCGTTGCCCGCGAAGGCGTAAATGTTCAACGCCGGATTGACGAAGCGCACCACGTTGAACGAGGTGTCCGAGATATAGAGGTTACCGCCCGGGTCCGTGGCGAGACCATAGACATAGGAAACCGGCGCGACATCGGCCGGACCGCCATTGCCCGAAGAGCTGTATACACCGGTCCCGGCGATCGTATTGATGATGCCGCTTTGGACGTCCCGCACGATAAACGTATAGAGGTCGCCAAAGTAAAAATTGCCGACTGAAGTGCCGTTGAGAGCCACGGCAATGGCGAACGGATAATCGAGCTCGGCGGAGGTCGCCGCGCCGGTGTCTCCGAACCACCCCTGCACGGTTCCGATTCCGGCCACGGTCTGGATCGTGTACTGTTGCGCGGTTGCGGCGCCGGCGGCCAGAAGCAGGCCGATAACAATATGAACGCTCTTCATTCAGTCTAATTTCCCTGAGACGCCCGTCTGATTGCGTGGGTTGCGGAGATCCGCTCGCGAGGTTCGGGGTTATTCTGCATCATACCAGCCACCCTATACAGGTAACGTTGTATAAAATCGAAGAACGATGACGCGCCGCGC
Organism: Bryobacteraceae bacterium; assembly: GCA_030036985.1. Lineage (GTDB taxonomy): Bacteria > Acidobacteriota > Terriglobia > Bryobacterales > Bryobacteraceae > BOG-234. The sequence goes on along the minus strand of JASHSD010000257.1, from coordinate 2,294 downwards.
GCTGCTGCGGTATTTGTCGGCGCTGCCCGCACCCGGCCTGTTCGGGCAGCTTCGGCCCGATTCTTTCAAGGTTTATTCCGAAGGCCCGCGTCTGCTGCTCAGGCCGCAGCGCCTGAGACTCCTGCGGCGCGAACGCGAGCGGCATTCTCTCCGATGGGATCAGTTCGAAACGCTCTGGACAGCCGGGGCGCCATTCCCTGAATCCGGCTGGGCGCAGGCGCTGCGCTACCGGATCGCCGATGATCGCGACGCGGGCACGCGCGCGGTGGCCTGGGCGGTCGGACCGGCGGATGCAGCGCGCGACAACGACCTGCGGCAGATGGCCATCGTTGCCGACTGGTGCGAACCGATCGTTTCGGGCGACGATAAGACTCAGCTCACGGCCAAACTGAAGCGCGGCATCGCGGATCCACGCCCGCCCAAATCGCTGCCGGAGGCGCGCACGAAGGTATTCGCCGCGCTGGCGATTGCGGACGACGAGTCCGCGGCCGCGCAGAAGGCTTTGCAGGCGTTCTTCGACGGCTTCTGGAACGCGGATTTTATCGCGCCGCTGCGAAATGCGAAAACCTCCGTCTCGAACCCGGACGCCTATGCGCTGATGGAAATTCTTCATGCCATCCGCGACAATCTGAACTTCGATCTGCGCGATACGTTTCCCGAGTGGTTCAAGGACTACCCGCTCCTGCATCTGCTGGCCCACTATCCGGCGCCATGGCCGGCCGAGGAGAACGAGTTCCGCATCCCGGCCGACGAGACGATTGAAAAGACAGGGCCGGACGTGCGCAAGGCCGCTCTTTCGCGCGCGGCGGAACTGGCCATGGTGGCGTACGACAGCAATGCCGCATCTTCACAGCTGTTGCAGGGGTGGCTCACCAACGACCGGTTTCTGATGCGAGGCGCCTTTGGGATTCCATATGAATTTCTGTGGGCCAATCCCTACCAGCCGGGGCTCAGTTATTACCATGCGCCGCTCGCCATGCACGACGAGATCGGGGGACAGTTGTTCGTGCGCTCGTCGTGGGAGGACGATGCGTCGTGGGTTGGTTTCTTCGGCGGCCAGCTGCAGTTGTTCAAAAACGGGTCCGTAACGCGAATGGATCCGGCCATTGCGCGCGAGCCGCTGGATCTGGATACCGCCGTGGTTCTCTTCGCGCGGGATTCAACGCGCTTTCAGGTGGCGAAACGGGAGAATGATTCCGCGGTGTTTATTGTCGGGCTGGAAGCCGGACGTTCGTATCACGTCGAAGTTGACGGCGAGGAGATGACGGAGGAACATGCGGACCCGGGCGGAATCGTTTTTCTTCCCGAAGTGCCGGGGGGCGGGGTGAGATTGGGGCCGGCGCCGGCGGGGTTGTAGGAGGTCACAGGCTTTCCGGAAACCCAAGCCAGGCGGATTGCCAATCCGCCGCAGGTTAACAACCTGCCCTACACCGGTTGTGTGACGGGCCGCCGCGGCCACAGACTTTTAAAATGCCCAGCGCCAGAGGCTCGCGCCCACCGTGTAGCCGGCGCCGACCGCCGCGAACATCACGAGATCGCCCTGTTTCAGGCGGCCTTCGGCGATGGCGTCGCGGGTCGCCAGCGGAATGGTTCCGGCCGTCGTGTTGCCGTATTTGCCGATGTTGACCATCACCTTCTCCATCGGCAGGCCGAGGCGATCGGCCGTGGCCTGAATGATGCGGCGATTGGCCTGGTGCGGAATGAGCAGATCCAGATCGGTGGCCGACAGGCCGTTGCGCTCCAGCAATTTGGTGCAGACTTCATGCATCTTCAACACAGCGTACTTGAAAACCTGGGCGCCTTCCTGATGCACGTAATGCAGTTTTTGGGCGACTGTCTCGGCGCTGGCGGGCTTGCGGCTCCCGCCCGCCGGCATCTTTAAGAAACAGGCGCCGGAGCCGTCGATCTCGCCCACGAAGTCGATGAACCCGGCGTTGCCGTCGGCGGTTCCCGCTTCGAGCAGCATGGCTCCGGCGCCATCGCCAAAGAGCACGCAGGTGGCGCGATCTTCGTAATTGAGTATCCGGCTCATGGTGTCGGCGCCGATCACCAGAACCTTGCGGTGTGTGCCCGCGGCGATAAAACTGGCGCCGGTGGCAAGACCGTAGACGAATCCGCTGCAGGCTGCGACGAGGTCGAAGCCCCAGGCTTTCGGCGCGGCGAGATTGTGCTGCACCAGACAGGCTGTCGACGGGAACAGCATGTCCGGCGTTACGGTGCAGACCAGGATCGCGTCGAGTTCGCTCGCATCGACGCCGCGATTCGCGAGCGCGGCTTTGGCCGCGCAGGTCGCA
>JASHSD010000256.1 GCA_030036985.1 Bryobacteraceae bacterium | reverse complement strand
CCCTGATTCGGGATGTCCACCGCGGCGCGCCAGCGGCGGTAGAGCTCGCGCCAGCGCTGGATGCGGCGGTTATGATCCGCCAGCGCGGCGCGGTAGTCGGTCTGGATGCGCGAAGCGAGGCGGTCGAGTTCCGCCTGCGGCAGTTTGAGCTGGAAGAGTTCCTGCTCTTTACGCGGTTCGGATTCCTGCGGCTCGGGCGTCACTGCTTACTCTTCCGTTTACTCGCCCTGGCCGCTTTCGAGAGCGCGATCGCGACGGCCTGCTTTTGCGGCTTACCCGCGTTCACTTCGGTGCGGATGTTGTGAGAGACGACTTTACGGGAGCTTCCGGATCGGAGAGGCATGCTCGTTCTTCGACAGCCGGCGCGGGCGGCATGCCGTCGTCGTCGGCGCGGTGGTGATCGAAGGCGTCGGCGGGAGTCTCGTTCATAGCGAATTTATTCGACGGCGGGAAAATACGGTATTCTCAACGATTCCGGTGGTCTGCTGATGGATTACGAACTCGGCTACGTCAGGGATCGTAAATCTGTCCGGACGTGTTCGCCAAGCGCGCACGCGCAGGGCGTTTCCGCGCGATACTACCGCCTCGGACAAGGTCAGCAGCGACCCGTCGAAGGTGAACTGGTCTCCCACTGGTCGTTCTGTGACCTGCATCAGCCGCACGGTGAAGTCTCCCCGCATCTCGTCGACGACCAGCCCGGTCACGGTCATACCCTACCCTCACTATTTTGCGGCGCGCGGTATGCGGCGCCGGCGTCTCGCGGGCGGCTCGGTGCAGCACTCTTCGTGCATAAGGCCCGCAAAGTAGCTGTCGGGCAGAAGGCCACGGTCGAGTACGGCGCGGCCGAGGCGCTCTTCGAGCGCGTAGCAGGTATGGTAAAAGTCGCCGCGCGAAATTCCCAGAATTGCCGTGGCATCTCTCCACCGAAGGCCCTGCACATAGTGGAGATCGAAGACGCGTCGGGCGTTGGGATAAGTCCAAGGCAGATCGATTCTGTGCGCCGCAAGGGCGAAATCGGCGCGGAACTCCGCCGCCCGACTGGCGGCCCGCCAACCGCGGAAATACGCGTACTCCGCCAACCGGAATCGGTACAGCGCGATGCGGAAGACGCCGCGCAGGACGCAGCCGCAGAGGCGCCTGTCGAATGGCGCGCGGCCCGTGCCTCCGCAACGGACGCATTTCGCTGCGGAGATCCAGACGGGTTCACTCGTTCCGCCCACGGCGGGCTATTCGACGCTGCGCCTTCACCGTTATCCGCCGACCTTGAATCTCGCGGGGAACAACGATTTGACAAAGTCGATCCCGTCGTCGGTAGAGCCGCCGCAAAGCTCTGTAAACCTTCCTGCGTTCTCCATGCGGAAATAGCGAGGGGGAAGTTGAGGATTTTTGCGGTGCATTTCCGCCCGTCGCAGCGCGAATGCCGCCTCGGAAATGCCCATTTGAGCGCACAGGCGACGCTCTCCATCAGTAAGGCCACCGCCGGTGGCGACTCGCGCGGCTCGGACGATGGCGGGCACGCTGACAAGCTTGGCTCCCGGAATCCATAGAAGTTCCTTGGGATCGAGAACCGCTGCGGCAGCGGCGGAAGCGAGAAGTCCCCTGATGAATTGACGCCTGTCCCACGCCATTTTCCTCAGTTTACCTCCGCACCCTGACCACCGTCCCCCGCGCATCGCGATCCGGCGTCTGCCCGTAGCGCGAGATTCCGGGCCGCTGCGGGGCGGACTGCGGCGCCGGCACGGGACGCGGCATCCTGGCCATCACGATTACTGCAAGTCCCAGAGCAATGACCAGATCGTCGTGGCAGCCGCGCTGCCCTTCCGCCTTTCCTCGCGAGTTGATGACGAACGTGAGCAGCTCCTGCTGGGTCGCCGGGTCGTGCACGAAGATCGAGCCGTGGCGTATAGCCTCGTCGAGGGTCGAGAGCAGCTGCTGGCGGCTTACTTCGCCCGTATTCCAGCCGATCTTGTCCGACCTCAGAGCCGGGTCCTGGTCCGGCTCGACTGCCCGATGGTAGAAGAGGCCGGCCGGATAGCCTTCGTTGAGAAGAGACTCCATCGTACCGATGCCGACGCCGTTGTTTTCCAGCGCGATCTGCGCGTTGTTGAAAAACTTCAGCATCCGGTAGAGGTAGCGCCCGAACTCCCCCGGCATAAGCCTTGCCCGCAGGACGGCGCATTGTTCGTGCGAATCGCGGTCGAAGAAGTGCGCAGCGGCGAAGTCGGGATCGGATTCGCCCTGGCTTTGGGAGATGTCGACGCCTCCGCTCGGATCCGCCCCGCAGGCGTAAAGCCGGCCCCGCTCCGGCATCCGGAAGATCTTCACCGAGCCGGTCTCGTTCGGCAGGAAAACCGGTTTTACGTCGCCTCCGATGTCTTCCATCGCGACCTCTCCGGTCATGCACTCGCGGAAGATCGGCATCCGCTGAATATGGGGGATGCTGAATCGGTTCCTGCTGGATGCGGTGAACGCCTCCTCCGGTGTCGCGGGGTGCTCCCGGCGGAAGAGGATCATGTCTCCCGCGAAATCGTTTGCGATCGTCCAGCGCCGCCATGCAAGCTGGCGCATGTCGAGGTTGAAGCGCTGCTGCAGCTCGCGCTCTTCCTTCGTGAGGGAGTTCGCGAATCGCTCGATCGACACCGGCTCCATGCGGTTGCGCGGATGCTCCCACCAGGCCATGAACAAAGCGACCCACTCCGCATCGGAGGAAGGATCGACCGAGCCCTGCCAGAGCTTATGGAAGTCGTCGCCAATCGTCTTCGCCGTCCCCTCGATCACCACGCAGGTGTCCGGGAGCTTGGGAGTGGCGGACATCAGCGCGGCCCTGGTCTGGGCCGGCCGGGGATAGTACGGGTACTCCGAGAAGTGAACGTTCGTCGCCCGGAACCCGCGGCCGAAGTTAACGGCTCCCGCGGTGTGGACCTGAATGAAGGATGAATCCTTTTCGCCGCCGTATTCGTAATTGATCTGATCCCCGACCGGCCCGCCGGGCGGCAGCTTGATTACGCCCGCGAAAGGGCGGTATTTCTCGTGAAAGCGCTTGTACATGGCGAAGATGTACTGCGCGGTTTTGGCGTCGTGCGCGATCACCACCGTGTGGACGCCGGCGCGGAAAGCCGTGTTGTGAAAAAATTCTGCGGCCGTGCCCGTCGTCGCCATGATCCGCCGCGACTTGAGATAGATGATGCGGACAGGCCTCTGGCGGTCCCGCTGCCGCTTGATCGCCTCGCGCAGGCGCAGCTGCCCCGGCGACAACACCATCGGCACCACGGTTTTGTCTTCCGTCTCGACCATGAGGGACTGCCTGCAGAAGCTCACATGGTCCGAGAAGCCGTCATAGAGCAGCTTCTGCTGATCGTAGGTCATGTGGTCGACAAGACTCACACCGAACTCTTCGGCCGGCGGTACAGCCTCAGACAGCGGTCCCCCCAGTGGCCGTCACCGCGCTGCCACACGACGTCCAGGCCAAAGCGTGTGCCGCGCCAGGCGCTCCGAAGCGCGTAAAGGGCGACGACGAACCGCCGGCCGAAAACGCAGACAGACATGCGGACAACGTCCTCGCAGCAGGAATCGTACCTGATCTTCGCGCGTTCGCCTTCGTCGACCCTGGTGCCCTTGCATCCATAGTTTCCGGCGGAGTCGATGCAGCCCTCCAGCCCAGGCGCCACCGCTCTATCCTCCTCCGTCAGGAACACCATCCGGGGATACAACGATCGGTCGTAGCGTAAGGCGCTGAGCCCGCCCGGCTCACGCTTAAGCCTCGGGAGTCCGAACCAGCGCAGGGAGAACGGACGCGGCCGTTCCAAGGGGGCAGCGAGATACACTCCCGTCTTCGCCCGCGCCTGGTATCGATCCCACCGGACGCCCAGTCGCTCGGCGATATATCTTTGAGCTTTCTCCAGCTCGACAGGGTTGTTTCCCCTCATGCCGCGGCTCCGATTCTGGCGCGGATCCGAGCAAGCAGCTGGGCCACCCGATCGCGCGTATAGTTCTGGCTCATGCCCGATATGGCACACTGCTCGCGCATGGGTCTGCCTTGGGCCCACGCAGCCAGTAATTCCGCGTCGGCCCGAGCCAGGCCGGCGTACGTCTCCGCCAACCGGGCCCGTCGCTCGCGCTCTATCAGTCTTTCTTCGGCGCTTGATTCCGAGGCGATGAGGCTCTCGGCGAACGTGGGCGGCTTGCGGAAAATCCCGTCCTTCTCCGGGTGTCCCATCTGGCGGTCGAGCGACCAGTTCATTTCCTCGCGGTAGGCCTTGCGCTTGTTGGCGTCGATAATGGCGCCTCTGATGCGGAAGTAGGCGAATTGCGCAAAGCCGCCGCCGCGTCCGGGCATGTACCGGTTGGATGCCTCCATAAGCCCCACCATCCCCTGCTGGATGAGATCCCTGAGATCCAGATGAGAGGCGAACTTACGGCTCTCAGTGCGTGCGATGCGCTTTACGACGGGCAGCTGGTCAAGCACCGCCTTGTCCTTTTCCCATCGCCGCCAGCGGCCCAGCGCGGCCGCTTGTTTTAGCTTGTCGCGTCTAAGCGACTGATACCGCTCGCGCTCATGACGCACGTAACAGTCCCACAGCGAAGCGCGCAGGTTCCTCCGAGGCACCTTATGTGAGATCCCCTTCTGGTCTGTCCGGGATATTTCCTGATCTTAGTCGATTTCCGGGCTTTTGTGGTAGACCCGCAGGAACTCCTCCCATGTGGCCTTGGAGTCGTCGTCCCGCTGCGGCTCTGCGCTTGCAAAGCCGGTGCGGTTGAGAATCTCGGCCACCGCTCTCAGCTCGGTCGCCGACGGCTCCCACGCCTTGGACCTGCGCGGGCGAACAGCGCGGGCGAGTACGCCGATAGCGGGATCGACCAGCTCCAGCAGCCGGCGGCGGGCCGCATCGCGCACCTGCGGGGCCCCTCCGCCGTGCGCCACGCACACCGTACCGCCGCGGATCGCGTGCGCCCCGCAGGGCTGACCGTTCGAGCGCTTTGCCTTGCATGTCATTCGATAGGCTGAACCGCATATGTGCGAGAACCGGTCTGAGCGCTCGATGTCAACGCCTCGATCTCGGGTTTCAGGAGGTACGATTCGAGCGCTTTCATGCTGACAGAGCAAACGCGCAGAAAAAGTTCCACACCAAGCCGTTTGCGGACGCGCTTCACGTCGACCGTGCGCTCGAAGCGGCGGGCGGAAATGTCGAGCGTCCAGCGCTCGCCGGATTCGACGAAGGTCGCTTCCGGGGGCGCGGCGGCGAGCAGGTCTTTCAGTTCCTTGTAACGCTTCTGATACAGAGCTTCGGTGGGAGCGAATTCGTCGCGCAGTTTCTGGAGGTCGCCGAACTCATCGATGAGGGATGCCGGGATCTCCGGCGCGGGCGGGTTTTTGGCCATCAGCGAGTGATTCGACAGCAACGGCTTCGGCTTCCGCGAGCCGCTTCATGTCATTCAGCGCGCGCGCATCATCGCAGTAGAAGTCCGGGACCCTTTCAAGGGCTGGATCGCTGGCTTGGTATATGAGCGCCGCCGCCACCGCCGTCCCCAGACAGAATTCCATTGCGCTGCCCGCCGCGCCGGCGAGTGTAACGACCCATCCCGCACGGCAATGAGTCGTGTCACAGGTGTGCCACGTGGACATATTAAGGCCGTTCTCTGCTGATGCAGCCGCATAAACCGCTTGGTGGATGTTGACTATTACGGGGATTGTCCCGGCACCGCGCAGGTCGGCACCGCGCAGGACGGCATTACGCAGGTCGGCACCGCTCAGGTCGGCACCGCGCAGGTCGGCACCGCGCAGGACGGCATTGCGCAGGTCGGCACCGCGCAGGACGGCACCGCTCAGGTCGGCACCGCTCAGGTCGGCACCGCGCAGGGCGGCACCGCGCAGGTCGGCACCGCGCAGGTCGGCACTGCGCAGGTCGGCACTGCTCAGGTCGGCACCGCGCAGGTCGGCATTACGCAGGTCGGCACCGCTCAAAGTGAGCTTGGTTTGCGCGCAGTAAACGACAGCTTCGGCGAGTGTATAATAATCGCCGGAGTGAATCAGAGCGCCAGTCCAGCAATTTTTGATTTTTATTTCGCGTTTTTCTTTCATTTCGGTTCTTTCAGTGCATCTTCAGTTGCGGGCCGCGCGGGCGTGCGCGTGGTCCCTCTTTAGTTGTCGATGGATGGACTGGAGCCAAGGCTGCGCGTCATCCAGCGTCTCGTAGATGGTTGGATCGTCGCTGTAGACCCTATCGCGCGAAAGGCAGATGGGACAGCGCTGTTTCCCGGCGTCCCGCCCCAAATCGCTGTCAATCGCCGTGCGCAGATAGTGGGTCGCGTTCGACTCGTCGAGCGCCACCAGGCCTCCGCCTTCCGCCGGGGCCAGGCTTTTGCCGCTATTGTAGGCAATCGCGAGCAGGATGTGCCCGCGCCCGCACCTGCATTGAACGAGACGGATCATATGCCCGGCTCCCTCCCGCCCATCTCGCGAAACGCCTCGTCCTGCGCATCGCGCGCAGCCTGCAGCTCCGCTTTGCGCTGCGCCTCGGCGCGCGACGCCCAGCGGAGAGACGACGCGATGTCGATCGTCAGCAGCGCGACGAGGATTCTGCCGAGCAGCTCTGCGGGCGCGGCGAACGCGAACAGCGCGATCAGCACGGCGATCACGAGCCGGATCATTCGACCGCGCCTCCCAGCCGCTTCTGCCCCCGCCCGCGCACCGCGCCGCGTTTCACTTTGGTCCTCCGCTCTTGGTAAACGGCTGTCTCGATTGCCCGGAGCCTCCACCAGTCGGGCGTCTCGATTGCCCGGAGCCTCCACCAGTCGTCCGGCAGCCCGAGGTCCTCGGGCGTCGGGTCCTCGAACTTGGCCTCGCTCGGCGTCATGCCGCATCCGCCTTTTCGCGGCTTCGCCTCTCAGTTTCCATCAGCGCGTCGCGCAGTTCCGCCCTCAGCGTGCGCAACTCGTCGAGCACGTCCTGATTCGATGCGCGCGGCTTCTCGAAGGCCTTTGGCGGCGGCGCGGGCGGCGCAAGTCCGACAAGCATCGATCGCAGTGCTTCAATCCCGCCCGCGCGCTTATTCGCGCGGCGGATGGCGGCGATAACGGACGAGTGATGATAGCCGCCGAACAACCGCGCGATCTTTGGCAGCGAATAGCCCAGCCGGTCGCGCACCAGCGCCATCGCTTCGCTGCGCGCGCGCTTCACGTCTGCGTCGTCGTGGACGCGCTCCGCGGGCTTCTGAAGCTGATCGGACTGCAGATCGCGGGCATGAGCCACGCGGGCGATGATGTCGCGCGCGGTCATCACGATGCGTCCTCATCCGCCGCGTCGATAAGTCTCACGATTGCGCGGATCTCGTTCCGCTCGCCCTCGCTTATACCGCTGAGCCTGCTGAGCAGCAGGCCCAGCGCCCAGCGCAGTCCGCGCCACTCCTCCTCCGTCAGCCGCAGATGAACGCCACCCGGAAGCGGAATAAGATCGGCTATCGGTCGGCACTCCTCCTCCGTCAGCCGCAGATGGACCAGATTCTCTTCGCGGCTGAATACCGGCGCTTTTGGATGTGGAATGAGATCGCGCGTCACAGGATTATCCTCATCGGAAAGGCGGCCGGTTCGGGTCGCGGCGCGTCGGTCGCGTGCAGCTCGCGCTCGAACTGGCCCTGATCGCTTTCTATGGGGACAGCCACGCGGGCGATTAGGCATTGGACCTCGATGCCGCTTTCGGTCCGCCCTTTCCAGACGCGGGCATGGTAACCGCCCTCCCCGATGTGCACCGTCTGCGTTGTGCTCTCGATCGTGATTTTCATCTGCGCACCCTCCTTCCCGGCTTGAGCGCTTCTTCGATCTCGCCGTACTCGTCGTAAACGCAGACGCGCGGCGCTTCCAGCCAGGCGTTCAGCTCGCCGATTCTGTCGAAGCTGTATATCAGACGCTCCGGTCGGTCTTCGTAGAGACCGGCTTCGACGACGCGACCCGAGCCATCCGAATAAACCGCCAGCATCAGCTCGATGCGCAGTATATCCTCGGCGCGCATGAGCTGCGCGATCAGCATCAGGGCGGTCATACCTAGACTCCCTCCGGAAGCGCTTCCATAGCTCGCCAGATCGCCAGCTTCGCGTCATGCAGAGATTGGAGACTGGCGTTCTCATCAGGCTTATAATCGAGCACAATGCGTTCAGCCTCCTTCAGATAGTCGAGGGCGGTCATATCGCCTCCTCGTCGGGGATCCGGTACGGGACGAAATCCCGATTACCCTCGTTCAGCCGGTTTGCGAGCCGGATCAGCGCCTGGAAGACCCGCGCGTTGGTGACATTCAGAGCATGGACATCGCCGCCGCAGGGCGCAGCGGCAGCCACGCCCAGCGCCCAAAGCAGCTGCTCCCAATCGTCCTGGGTCAATCTCAAGTGCACGATGCCGTTCGCCTCGCGGCTCCATACCGGCGCTTCTTTCGTTTCGTTCGTCGCTTCGTTCATGTTCACCTCAGCTTTCCGACCCGCTTCTGTATCTGCTGCGCCATCTCGCGATTGAAGGGATCTTCGTCGCCTTCATTGGGTTCCTTCGCCGGCATCGGTTTTACTTCCGCAGCGCGCTGACGAGCGCGCTCCGCTTCTCTGTGCTGCTCGACGATGAAATTTCTGTTCCCCGGATCGTTCAGCCATTTGAAAATTTCCTCCCTGAAGGCTTTTGCGAGAAGGCCGGCATTGAACGGATACCTCCGCGCGCGGAAATCGTTTGCCTTGTCTGAGAGGAAGCGCACGAAGACGGGAACCGGAATCGGGTGTCCCTTCGACTCCAGAGTCCGCAGCACCTGACGTATGGTCTTTGCGGGTCCGTCTGTCCTCGGCCGTTCGTTGCATGCGATTTCGAGTTCTAACGAAATGCGCGCAAGATGTAAATGCCCGTCTGACCGACTGTCAGAATCCGTAGTGTCAAAGTCAGACTGTCGGGTGCACGTGGTGCACCCCTCGGAAGCGTCCCCGTATGCGGTAGCAACGTGTTTGCCGTGCGGTTCGGCCTTGTCAGGGGTGCAAACTGTGCACCCCTCGGGTGCAAACTGTGCACCCCTCGATGCCTGTTGAGGGGTGCACGTGGTGCACCCCTCGGAATCCGACAGAGCAGACTGTCTTGCTTTCCATTGAGTGATTCTTGATTTAAATGCCACCCAGTCGATCTCGTATTCGACCGCCCCATATCGCCCGTCCCCCTTCGCCTTTCGGAGAATTCCCTCGCTCGCAAGATTCGCGTTCGCCTTGTACCAAGCTCGACGCGACAAGCCAGCCGGCCCGCGAACCCAGTCCAGTTGATGAGTGGAGTAGACGCCTTTGAGCGCCTGCGTCTCCGTATGGCGGTCAGACACCTTGCCGTATGCGACCGACCGCTCGGCGTGGAACTCGAGCGCCCGTAGATCCGCGCAGCCCCAGATAACGGGGCCGAAGCGAAACACGGCCAAAAGCGCGTCGTAATTGGAGCTGAAACCCGGCGGCGCAGTACGCGCCATTTTTTTTTCCAGTTGAATTGGACGAGGGAGGTGCGTCAGAATAATAGGCACGGCAGGATGTTTCCCATCCTGTCCCTTCCCCGGTGCCGAGAGCGGCCAACGTCGCTTTTGCCCGCCAAGACTACGGCGGCGAATGGCCGGTAGAAAGCCCCCGGAGGGGATCTAGCGGCGGTGACGACGCCGTACAATGGAAGATTGTCGCCAGTGTCGTCATCGCCCCTTAACGTTCATCTCGATCACTACGAAGGCCCGCTCGATCTGCTGCTGGACCTGATCCGGAAGCAGCAGATCGATATCCGCGACATCCCGATCGCAACCATCACGTCGCAGTACCTCGCCTGGCTCGAAAAGGCCCGCGAGATGGATCTCGATATCGGCGCGGAATTTGTGTTCATGGCGGCGACGCTGATTCATATCAAATCGCGGATGCTGCTGCCGACCGATCCGGCGCTCCGAAAGGAAGGCGAGGCCGAGGAGGACCCGCGCGAAGAACTCGTCCAGCGCCTGCTCGAGCACCAGCGCTTCAAGGACGCCGCGGAGATGCTGCAGCAGAAACGCATCATCGAAGAGAACGTCTGGTCCAATCCGCAGATCAAACAATTCGTTTCCGAGGACGAGAATCCCGAACTCGCGGTGAGCCTCTTCGACCTCATCAAGGCCTTCGGCGAAGTGCTGGAACGCGCGAAAAACCGGCCGGTCTATGAAGTCAACGAAGAAGAAATCTCGGTGAGCGACATGGTGATGCATGTGCGCTCGCTGCTCGGGGCCACCAAAGCGGATAAGCCGCTGTTCATCCTGCAGGTAATGGAAAAACAGCGCAGCCGGCGGGCGATGATCTGCCTGTTTCTCGCCGTGCTGGAGATGGTGAAGGCGCAGACCGCGGCGGTTCTGCAGGCGGATTTATTCGGCGAAATCGCTCTGGCGAAGGGCGAGCGGTTTGCGGAAACGGCGGCCCTGCCGACAGCGGATATCGAAGAGGAATATAAATAGCGTCATGTCCCCGTTAAGAATTGAACACCCGATGTGGGGTCAGGGCTTCGGCCCTGCAAGCCGGCCTTCGGGCCGGCTGGGCAAGCGGGAATCGGCGGGAACCGGAGAATAGCGAATGGCTTTTCCCGATCCGGAACCGACTCCGGAACAGAACCCCGAATCGCCCGAAGCAAAGACCGAAGCCGCAAAGACCGAAGCCGCAAAGCCGGAAGACGCAAAGCCGGACGAAGCGCAAGCCGACGCGCTGCCGGTCCAGGAGTCTTTCTCCGCCGAAGAACTGCTGCCCGACGAACCCGCGCCGACCCCCGCCACGATGGAAGACGCGAAACTCAAAGCGGTCCTCGAAGCGATCATCTACGTGACCGACGAGCCGTTGACGCTCGACCAGATCTGCGCCGCCATCGAACAGCCGCGCGATCGCGTGACGGATCTCCTGGAGCAACTGGCGGCGGATTACGAGCGCCCCGAGCGGGGTCTGAGCGTGCGCGAAATCGCAGGTGGATTCAAGATGACAACGAAGCCGGAGCACCATGAAGCGGTGCGCCGGTTCGTCAAAAATCTGAAGCCGCCGCTGAAGCTCTCTTTGCCGGCGCTCGAGACCCTGGCGGTCATCGCATACAAGCAGCCCATCACCCGTCCCGAGATCATGGAGATTCGCGGAGTGCAGGGCGCGGGCGTTCTGAAGACGCTGCTTGACCGCAAGCTGATCGGAACGGCGGGGCACAAACAAGTGGTTGGGAAGCCCACGCTCTATAAGACGACGCGCGAGTTCCTGGTGCAGTTCGGCCTGAAGGACCTGGGCGAACTCCCAAGCCTGAAGGAGTTTCAGGAACTGGCGCGCATGGATACGGAGACACCCCCGCCGGAGAATCCGCCCGATCCGGAGCAGGCCGAATAGTGCTTACCTGCAGAAGTAAGCGCGCCAAAAGTCCGAGCAACCGCTTGCTTACGCGCGCGGCTCAGAAACAACTTCCGAGCCACGACCGTGAGGGAGTGGTTACGCGGACTTGTGCAGGCAGGCATTAGTGGCGGAAGAACGGCTGCAGAAGATTCTGGCGACGGCGGGCATCGCCTCGCGCCGCAAAGCCGAGGTTCTCATCACCGAAGGCCGCGTTACGGTGAACGGCCAGATGGTCACCGAACTGGGCACGAAGGCCGATGCGGATCGCGATCACATCAAAGTCGACGGCAAGCTGATCAAACAGCCCGCGCGCTTCGTTTACCTCGCGCTGAACAAACCAGACAACGTGGTCAGCACGGCCAGCGATCCGCAGAATCGCGCGACGGTTCTCGATTACCTGCCGGGCGTGCGCGAGCGCGTGTATCCGGTCGGGCGTCTCGATTATCACAGCCAGGGGTTGATACTGCTGACCAACGACGGCGACTTCGCCAATGCGATTACGGCGGCGCGCAGCCACGTGCGAAAGACTTACCTGGTGAAAGCCAACGGTTCCCTGACGCCGGAGCAGGAGGAGGAGTTCCGCACGGGAGTCCCGTTGAGCGGCCGCCGCACGGCCCCCGCGGGCCTTCAGCTTTATCGGCGCGGCGACAATCCCTGGTACGAAGTCACGTTGATCGAAGGACGCAACCAGCAGGTCCGAATCATGTTCAAGCATTTCGGACGGCTGGTGGAGAAGCTCAAGCGGGTGCGTATCGGGAACATCGCGCTGGGTTCGCTCAAGCCCGGCGAGTTCCGGCATCTGACTCCGGACGAAGTGCGAAAATTGATGCGGATGGCAAGTGGACAGGGTGGCCGGCGAGAATCTGCTGCGGAGCGCTAAGACGATTGCGGTGGTCGGGCTGTCAAGCCGACGCTCGCGGCCGAGCTATGGCGTGTCGGAGTACATGCAGGCGCAGGGTTACCGGATTATCCCGGTGAATCCGAACGAGACTGAAGTGCTCGGCGAGAAGTCGTATTCGTCGCTCGAAGAGATCCCGGAGCACGTCGATATCGTGGATGTTTTCCGGCGGTCGGAATGCGTACCGGAGATTGTCGATGCGGCGATTCGCATCGGCGCGCGCGGCGTCTGGATGCAGGAAGGCGTGGTGCATCAGGCCGCGGCCGAGAAAGCGCGCGCGGCGGGGCTTGAAGTGGTGATGGACCGCTGCATTCTCAAAGAACACCGCAAAATGCTCGCAGGATAGCCACAACGGCCACGTGGCGCAGACGCTCGCGTCTGCTGCGCCGGCCTCCTGCCGGCGTTCACTTTTGTTTCACGTAAATCTGCACGTTCCTGCCGATCGTGGCGCCGCCGCTGGGAAAGCTGTCCTGCTCGACAATCACCTGCGTCGGGTTCGTCGGCGTGGTGATCACCGAATCGGGAATCACGATATTCAGCTGCCAAACGCCAACCTGGTCGGGCGCGAGTCCGTAGTAAGTGATGTTCGCGGAAGGCACTTCTTCGAACCCCATAATCACGATCGGCTCCCGCGCCGTCTGCAACTGGTCCGTATCGGGCGAGCCGTCGGGCGGGGCGCCGGCGACGTAGCCCTGTCCGGTCCCGAAAATGGTGATGGTGCTTCCCTGCGCCGCGGGGTTCGTCGGTCCGTTTACGGTGCCGTCCTGATTCAGCGCGGCCGCGGTGCCGCTGCCGTCGCCGGTCAGAGTGAAAATACCGGGGACCGCCTCGGTCATCTGGACCGGGGAGTCGCCGAGAATCTGGCCTGTCGCGACTTCAAGAACCTGCACGTCCGCCGTTCCGCTTTGCGGCGCTTCCATCGGCACTTCAAAATTGATCTGATTCGGACCGGCGTAGAAAAGCGGAACGGGCGAGCCGTTGAAGAGGATCTCCACTCCGTTCAGCGCGGTCGGCAAGGGGAAAGTGTACGCGGGCGCCGACGCCGCCTGAGCACCGAACTGGTTGGTGTTGCCCAGGCTGTACATCGCCCCGATCATCCCCGGCGCCAACTCGCTGGGATAGAGAAAATTAGCCGCGTTGATGGGCACGAGCCCCGGATAGTAGGTCAGCACGCGATTGACGGCGTCAGCCATAAACAGATCGCCCCAGGCGTCCTCGGCCACCGCGAGGGGCCTTCCGGGATCGACCAGCGTTGCGTTCGAGGCGCCATTGACCGCGGCGAGATTATTGAAATTCGGATACCGCACCGCCACGCCGGACGCATCCCCGACCCAGATCTCGCCCGTCGACTCGCTGACGTAGAGGCCTCGGGGAATGGTTAGCCCCGTGGTGAGAAAATATGCCGCCGGAGGGCCGGAGTCGGCCGTAGGCGCATGGTCGAAGATGGCGACGCGGGAATTCTGCGTGTCGGCGACATAGAGCCGGTCGTCTGTATCGACCGCGATGTGGTGCGGCGCATTCAATTGCGCAGGCCCCGAGCCGCTGCCGCCCGAATTGAAATCCTGTTGCCCGAATACCGTGGTGGCCTCCATCCCATCGGTCAGATCCGCCGGGAGTACGCCAAAGTAGAGGACGCGATTGAGCGCCACGTCAGAAACCAGCAGTCCGCCCGCATAGGTGAACGCCAGGCCGTAAGGCGCCGCCATGGTCTTCTGCGTGGGATCGGTGATCTTTGTGGCGGTGAAGCCGGACTGGCCCAGCACCAGATCGGCCTGTTCGGGCGTACCCGGCGTGTAGTTCGCAAACGGCGCGGGAAACCGAAGCACGCGGCCATTGCCCGTATCGGCGACGTACAGATTGCCGGAGGAATCCACGGTCAGTCCGATGGGATTGTAGAGGCCGGACGCGTTCGGCGTGTTCGCGTTGTTCGAGGGGTAATTGATCAGCACCTGCTGGAAATCGGGTTGGCCGATGACCAGATCCGCCTTGGCGCCCGGCATGATGTTGCGCAGATCCTTGTAGCCGAGAATGCGGTTGTTGTACGGGTCCGCGACATAGAGGTGCGGCGGATTCGCGTTCAGGTCGACCGCGATTCCGGCATCCGCGCTCGTACCCGAAGAGGACACAAAATCGTATTCGCGCCCTTCCACCAGGTTGGGCGCGTTCAGATTCATCGCATCCTGCCCGAGCACCCTCGTCGCGGGACCCGCCGAGGTTCCGCTTTGCGGCATCGCCAGCACGCGGTTGTTGCCGGTATCCGCGACATAGAGTTCGGAATTGAAGTAGACGGCGGCTGCCGGCCCGGCCAACGTACTCGCCGTCGCTGTGGGCATGCCCTGGTTCGCGGTGACGCTCGAGAAATCCGTTTGCCCCACGACTTCCGAAGCGGCCTGGTAAGTCTGGCCGGCGGTCCACTGCGCGACCGGCGGGAAGATGAGCAGGCGGTTATCGTAAGTATCCGCGACGCCGATGGAGCTTCCGACCGTGAATAGCGCGCCCGGCGACTGCGCCAACTGGTATGCGCTGTTGGTCGCCGGCGCGGGATTCGACGTGTCCACGCCAAGCAGGCGTGAGGCGGGTTGGGCTGTCGAAAACGGCGGCGTCCACATGAGGATTCGGCCGCGGCTGGTCGAGGTTGATTCTTCCACAAACAGATTGCCCGAGGGGTCGAAAACGATGCCCGTCGGTTCGGTGAACGCGGTGACTGATGTCAGCGGACTCGAAGTCGGCGGATTATATGAATTGCTGACGAAGTCCGGCTGGCCGAGAACGATGTCCGCCGCGGGCCCCGACGCGGCCCCGCTGCCCAGAACTTTCACGTTGAACCGAAGCACCCGATTGTTGCCCGCATCCGACACCCAAAGATCGCCGGACGAATCGAAAGCGATGTAGGCGGTCAACAGCGAGCCGTTCGCGGTGAATGAAAGCGTGGAAGCGGAGATGCCGCCCTGATCGGCGCCGTTGGTGGCGAATGAAGCCTGGCCGATCGCGATATCCGGAAGCGGCGTGCCGCTCTGCGCGAAGGGCTTCGGAAAACGCAGAATGCGGTTGTTGCCGCTGTCCACCACATACACGTTGCCTTGCGCGTCGACCGCGATACCGGTGGGATCGGTCAGGCCGGTCGTGTTGGTGGCGGATGCGGACGGACCGCCGGGCAGCGTCGTGTCCAGATTGGGCTGGCCGAGCACAATGTTCGCCGTTTGGCCGTTGGCGAACGAGGCCGCGCTCTGAAAGCCAAGCACGCGGTTATTGATCGTGTCGCTTACGTAGAGCGCCGGCGGGTTGGTCGAGGTGTCGAGCGCGATCGACTGCGGCGCATCGAATTCGCGCCCTTCGACCAGGTTCGGATTGTAATTGTCGATGGTTGTCGAATCCTGACCGATCACACGGGTCGGTGTAGCATTGAGTGTGATCTGCGCCGGAGATGCGGTCGAAAAAACGAGAAAGAGGAAGATAGAAGTGCCGACGGTTCTCATCGTAGATGTAAGGCTTGCGAATGTAAAGCGAAGCACAAAACGCTTTGTCTATCATCGCACCCCGGTTCCGTTCGACACAGGTCGTTTCTGTGCGAAAACCGCCGCGGATTCACGGCTCGGGTCGAAACGTTGATCGTCTCCGCCGTCAGTTATCTCAATACATGGCCCCTGGTCTGGGGATTTCTCCATGGACCACAGAAGGGCGTCTTCGATTTCCGCTTCGATCTGCCGGTCCATTGCGCCGAAGCGCTGCGGGACGGGAAGGCCGATATCGGTCTGGTCCCGTGCGCCGAGCTGGATCGGTTGGGGCTGGATTTTCTGCCCGACCTCGGCATCGCCTGTGACGGCCCGGTGCGCAGCATTCTGCTGATTTCGCGCAAGCCGATTGGGGAGATTGAGACGCTCGCGGTCGATTCCGGGTCGCGCACGTCCGTGGCGCTGGGGCGCATCGTTCTTTCACAGCGCTACGATTGCAGGCCGAGGTTCACTCCGCTGGCGCCGTATCTCGACGAGATGCTGGTGGCCAACGACGCCGCGCTGGTGATCGGCGACCCGGCGCTCCATCTCGATCCCGAGGCGCTGCCGTACATCACGCTGGATTTGGGCGCGGAGTGGGTCAATTGGACGGGACTGCCGATGGTCTTCGCGGTCTGGGCCGGCAGGAAGGAAGTTCTGACGAACGATGCGGCGGAGGCGTTCCTTGCATCGCATGCATGGGCGTGCGATCACGTGGATGACATGGTTCTGCGGGCGTCGGCCGAGCGCGGATTCCCGAGAGATCTCGCCAGGCAGTACTTCACGAGCCACATTCGCTATCGCCTCTCGGAGAAGCATCTGGACGGACTGGCGCTGTTCCGCAAACTGGTGCGGGCGCTCGACGCCGGCGATAACGCCACAGCCTGAAACCCGTGGCGCAGACTTCAGTCTGCCGTGCCCGGACTCGTCCGGGCACTTGAGTTTCTACATTTTGGACACGCAGTTGGACACGCGACTTTAGTCGCGTCTGCCGCACCGGCACTCGTGCCGGTGATTGCCCGGACTCGTCCGGGCACTTGTGGTGGGGCGAAACATGCGTCCCGAAGAGTCGGGACGCGGCGCGCAAGAGTGCGCGCGCCACGGTTCGCTTCAGACAGCTTTCCGTGGCAACCAATTCTGCGGTCTTTGAGCCGGCAGCTGTTTAGAAATTGAAGCGCGCGATCAAAGTGCCGGTGCGTGGCAACTGATAAAGCTGGCCGACTACGGCATTGGCCGTCACACTGGGCGCGACGTTCGGGCCCGACACGGTTTCATTAATGACGCCGAAGCCGCCGGTTAACTGGCCGGCCGAGTTGTGGCTGAGCAGGCTGCCCGGAGCTGTGGTGCTCGGATTGCCGATCTGAGTCCGATTGAAGATGTTCACGAACTCGGCGCGGATCGAAAGAGAATACTTCTCTTTAATCCGGAAGGTGCGGCCGAAGTTGAAGTTCTCCTGGGGCCGCCGAGCCGAACGGAAATCGCCATAGAGCGTACCGAGAGCCGGGCCAAAAGTTCCGTTGGCCGGGTTGGCCCATGCGGCGGGATTCAGCACCTGATCCTGGTACGGGTTGATGCAGCCGCAATTGAGGTTTTTCAGATAAAGCGGCTGGCCCGGCACGCGGTACATTTCGCTGCCGCCGAGATAGTTGGTGTTGGTGGCGGTCGGCGGGGTTAAAGGAAAACCGCTGCCGTATTGGAGAAACGCGCCGAAGTTCCAGTCTTTTGTCGCGGTGGTCAGGAGGTTATTGGCGAAGTATTTCTGGGTCGTGTACGAAATGTTGGTATTGAACAGGAATGGCTGGTCCGTTGGCTGCAGGGACTTATTGGATTCCTCAAACAGGACGGGCCGGATACCGACCAGCGCCTTTGACCAGGTGAACGATCCCTGCACCATAAGTCCGTGCGAATAGCGGTGCGTGCCCTTGGCCTGCAGAGAGTCGTACCAAGTTCTCCCGGTAGGCGAGTTGGTATCCACGATGGTGGAAAACTGCGGGAAGGGGCGCAGCGCGTTCAGCAGAGTGTTGGTTGTCGAGTAGCCGGGATAAGGCAGATAGTTTCCGATGCGGGCGATAACAGCGGCGTTGGCGAGCGTGTCGCCGAGCAGCAGGTTATCGGCCGCGTTGGTGTAAGGCGAGAGTCCGAAGGCCGCGAAGGCCGCGGGTGATACCTGATTCAGGTATCCCAAAGGCCCCGGCCACCAGACGCCGCGGTTGCCCACATAGGCGGCTTCGAGCACCGTATTGGTAGTGATTTCGCGCTGCACGCCGGCGCTCCATTGATTCTGACGGGCGGGCCGGGCAGCGCCGGGGTCGAGATAGGAAAGAAAGCCGCTGGTGGTCTGGCCGGGCAGCGGAGTCTGGCTGACGCTGAAATTCGGCCAGGTCGGCTGCGGGATGGTCCCGGCGACATTCAGAGTGTTGTATGCGTTGACGCCCGTGGGGGTGTTGGTGAGATCCGCCGTATTTTGGAGGTTAATGTCGGGGGGAACGGCATAAGCTATTCCCCATCCGCCGCGGAACACCGTTTTCGAGTCCAACGCATAAGCGATGCCGAGACGAGGTCCGATCGCGTACGGATAGCCATTCACAAAGCTGCAATTGCAGGTCGCCTGGAATATGGGAGCCCCGAGATGCCCGCCGGCCGCCGGATTGGGCGTTGTAAGACTCAGATCGGCGGAGCGCCCGTGCTCTTCGGTCGCCGGCGTGGCGTAATCCCACCGAAGGCCGTATTCGACGGTCAGTTTGCGTGTGACTTTCCAGGAATCCTGAATGAACATCGCCCATTGTGACTTGAACATGCGGGCGTCGACGGGCGCGTATTGAGTGGCGGAGGTGACGTCGCCCAGCAGGAAATTCGCGTAAGGAAAGCCGGCGGAATAAGCGCCTTGCGCCAGGGAAGCCGGAACCCCCGTTGCCCCTTCGCCCGTGCTGGAGACGGAACCCGAAGACGTGGCCGAGAGAACGCCGAAATTC
>JASHSD010000010.1 GCA_030036985.1 Bryobacteraceae bacterium | reverse complement strand
GGCATTCCGACGGCGCCGATCGCCACGGACCCTCTGGGCAATCCGGTCTACGCGAACGAGATCTACAATCCCACCACGCGCAGCACGGTCACCTCGGGGCCGAACGCCGGCCTCAGCTATGCCTTGCCCTTCCCGAACAACACCATTCCGGCGAGCATGTTCAATCAGACGTCGCTCCTGCTGGAAAAACTGTTCCCGGCGGCTCAGAACTCCAACCTTGTCGGCAACTACGACGGGACCATCTCGGGCAACCGATACTCGTCCATTCCTTCAATCAAAGTGGACCAGGTTTTGTCGCCCAATGATCATTTGTCGTTTTACTGGTCGCGCATCAACACGCAGAGCCAGATTTCGTCGCCCTTGGGCAACGCGGACGGTCTGCCGGAAGAGATCGGCCAGTACCGCGGCACGTTCATTCCCACTTACACCACGCGGCTTAACTATGATCGCACGCTCACGCCGAGCCTGCTGCTGCATCTTGGCGCCGGCTTTTATCACACGAGTTTCAGCGACAAAGCGCCGTTCCTGAGCTTCAATCCCTCGTCGCTCGATCTTACCGGCTTCCTGATCAACCGGCAGTTCCCGAGCTTTACCGGCATGTGCGTAGCGCCCGTAACGGTAGGATGCGGCGGCGCGCTGGGCGGCATGCAGAACGTCGGAACCGCCGACCAGATTCAGACGCAGGACTACGAGGAGAAGCCCACTTTCAACACGACCCTGACGTGGATCCGGGGCAACCACACTTTCAAAGCGGGAGCTGAAGTTTACCTTGAGGGACAACTTTACGGAAGCTACGCGGGTGTTACCCTGGCAACGGGCACCGGTCCGACTTCGGAGCCTTTCACGCCTACCACCAACCTCAACGGACAATCCATGGGTTTCGGCTACGCCAGCTTCCTCTTGGGCGACTACAGCTCGACCACACAGACCCCGCAGGAGAATTACCGTGAGGGGAATCAGGAGTGGGGGCTGTTTATCCAGGACACCTGGAAGGCGACACGCAAGCTCACAATCGATTACGGCTTGCGCTGGGATTACGCCACACCGGACCACGAGCAGTACGGCCGCCTCGGGGATTTCAGCGAGACTACGCCGAATGCCAACGCCGGCGGGAACCTCGGCGGCACCATCTACGCCAGCACCTGCAACTGCCAGTTCTACCAGCCGGCCTATCCGTACGCCTTCGGACCGCGCCTCGGTATCGCCTATGCCATCAACAGCAAGACGGTGCTGCGTGCCGGATGGGGATTCAATTACCAGTTCGTGGCGAATGCCGGCGGCGGCATTGTGTCGCTCCCCGGCATTTATCCCTTGGCGGGCATCAATCCATATGTCAACATCTCGACGCCGGGTTCCATCGTGCAGCCGGTCTGGCCATACACCAGCCCGAGCGCCTACCCGGTTTTGGGCACAGTAGGCGTTCCGGGAATATCAGACCCGGTGATGGAAGACGCGGGAGAGAACCGGCCTCCGCGCGTGAATCAATACAGCATCAGCCTGCAGCGGCAGATTACAGGCAGCCTGATGATGGAAGCGGCCTATGTGGGTAATCGGGGCGTCTGGGAACAGGGCGCTACGTTCGGGTCCAGCGGTCCTCTGGGTTATCTGAGCCAGACTTCGCCGGCCCAATACGCGTCGCTGGGTTTGTACCCTTACGCGAATACCGGCCCTGCGGGCTACAACTATGCGCCCGCGGGCGACACGCAGAATTCGAGCGGAGCGTGGAGCCTCTGCGTACCGGGCAACGACTGCGCCCGCTATCTTCTCTCCCAACCGCTTGGCAGCAGCGCGGTGAAAACATATATGGCCGGGATCGGCAAGACCAGCCTTCTCACTCCCTACCCCGGCTTCACGGGCACTACGCTGCAGAGCGCGCTGTATCCGTACCCGCAGTTCGGAGCGCTCGAACCGTCGAACTCGCCGACCGGCGATTCTCTGTACAACTCTCTGCAGATCAAGTTGACCAAGCGGCTCTCGCATGGTCTGCAGGTCAACGGCGCCTATACCTGGGCGAAGGGTCTCGTGCGTGAAATCCCCCAGGACTTCTTCAACGCCGCCGGCTCTCAGTGGAACCTGCAGCAGATTCCGCCACAGACGCTCACGTTCAACGTAACGTACACCATCCCGAGATTCGCGGAAATTCCCAGGTACGCGAACGTCCTCGTCCGAGACTGGCAGGTCGGTTTCTTCGGGACTTACCAGAGCGGAATTTTCCTGACTCCTCCCCTCAGCACTACAGCGAATTTCCTGCCCAGCGAGGACATGGAGGTTCCGGGTCAGCCGCTGTACTTGGTGAACATCAATAATATCCACAGTTACAACGCGGAAACCACACAGGTGCTGAATCCGGCGGCTTGGGCGCCATGCCCGACCAATTCGGTTTGCGGCGCGGCCTATAACGGAGCGTTCGGCGCCACAAGCGAACAGCTCCTTTCCAATTTCCGCGGGCCGCGCGACCCGAGAGAAAACGCGAATATCGGTCGCCACTTCCGGATCAAGGAGAAATACGACCTCTATATCCGGGCCGAATTCGTCAACATCTTCAACCGAACGCTTTTGCCCAACCCGACCACGACGAATCCGCAGCTTGCGCCTTCGAAGAACGCCGAGGGAGCCTACACCGGCGGCTTCGGTGTGTTTGGCACCGCTTATGAGACGCCGGGATCTTATCCGGCCGCAGCCAATCCCTCATACCTGGTAGGCCGCACGGGCACGCTGATCGCCCGCTTCCAGTTCTAACCGGGAGCGCCCTCAAGGCCCTCAAGCCGCAAAGTTGCCTTCGGGCGCTTTGCGGCTTTTTTGTTGTTACTTTGAGCTTGTTGGCGGCCGGTCGCTCGTCTATTTCATGGGAGTGCGCGAAGCCGATCCCGGAGGCGCAGCGCGCGCAATTGACTGGAACGCCTGGAAGCGGATCGAGGTCAAAGCCGTTCGCACTCGGCTGCAGCGGGGCGGTCCGGATTCGATGATGAACCTTCTGCTGCTGGGCATTTCGTTCATCAAAAGAAATGTGGGCGCCATGCTGAAGCTTGGCGGGTTTCTGCTTGCCTGCCGACGGTTCCCGATGGGTCCATGCGGCTGTAAGGTGGTACGTGACGGCGTCAACAGCAGCAGGGACGTGGTGCGTTCAAAGCGTGGATCACGAAAAACCAACCGCCCGACTGGATATGCGCCGACGAGTGCCCTTTCCTGAGAAATGTCAACCCCGTTGAACGGGGTGAACTCGCCGGCTCCCGTCACGCGGCTTGCACTCTGTTCGCCCGGAGCGGGCACTGAAGAAGAATCAAAAAACTTTAAAAAACTTTAAAAAACTTTTGACAGTCGCCGCCTGGTGTTATAAACTTCACTACCGATAGGGCAAAAATTTAAGTGAACGCGCGCGGCCCTTCCGGGCAGCTCGCACATTTTGTATAATTTGCCCGCCCAAGCTTCAAGCAAGACAAGGGGGTATTTTGCGCTCGAACTGGTACTTTCGACTCGTTGTGCTTCTTTCTTTCGCCGCGTCCATGGCATTCGGCCAAGTCGGAAACGGCACCATCACAGGGACTGTTCAGGATCCGGCGCATGCCGTGGTTCCCGGAGCGTCCGTGCAGGCCACGAACGCGGCG
>JASHSD010000255.1 GCA_030036985.1 Bryobacteraceae bacterium | reverse complement strand
CACGGTCTGGTTAAAAAGATCGGGCACACCTACAAGTACTACGTCACCGCTTTCGGCAAAGAGGTCGTCACCACTGCATTGAAACTGCGCGAACTCGTCATCATCCCGCAACTCGCACCCCGCCTCGCTCAGTAACTTCGATTTCCTGCCGGAAATCGTCAGAATCTGAATGTAGAGGTACTAAGGGGGTCCCCGGGAGTCAGGGCAAGCCGGAAGCGAAGACCGCGTCGCGCCCAGCCTACCTCGTTCCCGTGATTCAGGATCAGCCTGCGCACCGCTCCCTCACGGTCGCGGCTCAGTATGGCGGGCGGCTCAGAACCGCGTATTCCCGACGCCCGGACTTCCTCCCGTATTCACTACTTTTGCGAATCCATCACTTCCATGTCGCGCGCGCCCCAGCGCACCCGATTTGACAACGGTCCTGCTGGCTCCCTAAACTTAAAGTTTAGAGAGCCGTATTTCATGGCACTCACGTCGAGTCAGCTCGAACATTACCGCCGGATTCTCACCGCGCGCCGTGATGAGCTTGCCGCTGCGACCGTGCGCGCCGAATCCGAGGTCGGCGATCAGGAAGATTTGAGCCGGCGCGATGTCGGCGACCGCGCCAATGCCAATCTGGCGCGGGAAGACCTGCTTCAGGAAGCCGACCGCGATTCCGTACAGCTCCAGCAGATCGACGCCGCGCTGGCCCGCATTCGCGCGGGCAGCTATGGCCTGTGCGCGCAGTGCGGCCAGGAGATTGCGAAATCCCGCCTCGACGCGGTTCCGTGGACGGTCCTCTGTGTCCGCGATCAGGAAATCTCAGACGGGCGGCGTTCCATAAGCACCGCCGCAACAGGAGGTGCGCCTTCTCGAGTAACTCTCTGACGAGAACGGCCGCCTTCAATCTCGTTCGCGGGATTCCGCACGGAATTTTTTCGCTGTTTTTTCCGGATGACTGCCGGGTGTGCAAACGCGCGCTCGTGAAATGGACCCGCGTTCCGGTCTGCGACGACTGCCTGAACGCGCCCGAGCCGCTCTCCGCGGATTATTTCTGCGCGACCTGTAACACGCCGTTCATCAACGCGTATCCTCTGGACGATCGCGGCGTTTGCGCCGCCTGCCGTTCCGGTCTGCGCGGCTTCGATCACGCCGCCAGCTTCGGGCTGTACGAAGGCGCGCTGCGCACTCTGATTCACCTCTTCAAGTATTCCGGGATGAAACCGCTGGCGCGTCCGCTCGCGGCCTGTATGGACCGGGCCATTTCGAACGACGAAAGCTTCGACGCCGTCGTGCCGGTCCCGCTCTATTGGCGCAGGCAGTGGAAGCGCGGATTCAACCAGTCGGAGCTGTTGGCCCGCCATATCGGGAAGCGGCGCGGCATTCCGGTGCTCCGGGCGCTTCGGCGCACGCGTGCGACCGCGACCCAGGCCGGACTCGCAAGCGCGGGCCGTCAGCGCAACGTCGCGGGCGCTTTCGTTCTGCGCGCGAAGGCGAAGATCGATCCGCGGCTCGCGGGCAAAAAGATCCTTCTGATTGACGACGTGATGACTACCGGCGCTACGGCCGGCGCATGCGCGTCCGTCTTAAAACGCGGGGGAGCGAAGTCCGTTTCCCTGCTCACGCTGGCCCGGGTAGACCGACGATGGAAGCCCTGAGGAGAAGATGCCCACCTACAGCAGACTGCAAAAACCCGTTCTTGTACTGAACGCGAGTTACGAACCGATTAATATCTGCGCCGCGCGCCGCGCGCTCGTGCTCGTGCTGAAGGGGATCGCCTCGGCCGAGGAACATTCGTCGAGCTCGATCCATTCCGCGCGCCGGTCGCTGAAGGTGCCTTCGGTGATCCGGCTGCTCGAATACCGGCGCATTCCGCACCAGACGCGGGCGCTCTCGCGCAAGAACATTCTGATGCGCGACCGCTACACCTGCCAGTATTGCCTCAAGGTGCTGCCCGCGGCCGAGCTGACGCTGGACCACGTGATTCCGCGTTCGCGCGCCGGCGAATCGGCATGGGAGAACCTGGTGGCCTGCTGCCATCCCTGCAATAACCGGAAAGGCAGCCGCACGCCGGAGGAGGCCGGGCTGAAACTGGCCCGCCAGCCGCGCCCGTTCAGCCTGCACACCAGCCGGCACCTGATCCGGCTGCTGGGCAAAGGCGACGAACAGTGGCGGAAGTATTTGTTCTATTGAGTTCTTGTGAGCAGGGCGGAATTGGGAACTGCGTTCCCCGTGCAGGGCACGGTCGAAAGCTCGGGCCAGCTGTCTGAAAATACAAGGACCGGATCCGCCCGAGTTTTCATCGCCTTTGGTGGCCCGAGAGCGGCCGATGTTGACACGATGCATCCGGATGGCATCCGACCGTTCGCCAGCGTATTGCGCAGACTGAGCCAGGCCAGATCGTCCAACCGATAAGCGTCGTGAAGCGATGGCGCGCGATTCTTCCACGCGGCAGTCTGCGTAGACACTCGAGACAGGTTACTTGGCCGCGACCGCCAGGGAGTCCCCATGTCCGACTCGGCCGCCAAATCGGATGAAAGTCGGGGCGTTCCGGAAACCTGACAAGATGGTAAACCCTCTCGGCGGTCGTCAACAGGAGATTGTGCGCTTGATCGCCGGCCTCAAGCTCTCAAACACGGCAGCGACGACCGTCGGGCATCCTTAAACACCCTGGCGTAGTGTCCAGGAAATAACCGGGGCCCGCGACTACAGTCGCGTTTTGGGGCCACATTTAGAGACGCGACTGAAGTCGCGTGTCCAAAACACGTAGAACCGCCCGGTTATTTTCCTTAGTCTGTGCTTGTACAGGCGGTCCGGAAAACCCGCGGGTGTGGCCGGTCCAGCCCTGGCGGATTCCGAGAGGGACTTGCAAAATCCGCCGGGCTGAAACAAATCTTCGAGAAAATGTTTGATAGCAATCCGAATCCCGAGTAGGATATTTGTGACGAAGCAAAATTCCACTCAGGAGATCAGCCCTTTGAACAGCTTGCTGCAACTTATCGGCTCATTTGGCGCGGTTCTGCAGGAGCGGCTTTTCCCGGCTCCGGAAAGCGAACCGGGCACGCTCAGCCCGCAGCATGAACAGTTTGTAGCGGTGCTGGGCATGCTGGGTATGGAGAACGCATTGATCGCCCGCGGCGGTCCGGGCCGGCCCCCGCATG
>JASHSD010000254.1 GCA_030036985.1 Bryobacteraceae bacterium | reverse complement strand
TGGCCAGCGAGCCGGTTACGGACAGATTCGGCCCCAGATCCACCCCCACGAGCACGGCATTGCCGAGGGCGGTGGGCAGGGGCACGTTCCCCAGGGTCGTGCCGGCAACCAGCGCGAGCGGCAGGTTGTTGGTGAGATTGCAGGCCAGGGCGGTGGCGATGCCCACCTGCCAGAGCGCGCCGTGCTGCGCATGCGCGGCGGCCTGCAGCGTGCGCCCCAGCTCCACGAACAGCCCGGTGTGATCGATACCGGCGACCAGCACGAACAGTCCCGCGACCAGGAACAGCACGCTCCAGGAAACATGGCGTACAATCCCCAGCGGCGCGGCGCGATCCTCGATGGCGATCA
Organism: Bryobacteraceae bacterium; assembly: GCA_030036985.1. GTDB lineage: Bacteria > Acidobacteriota > Terriglobia > Bryobacterales > Bryobacteraceae > BOG-234. The sequence goes on along the minus strand of JASHSD010000254.1, from coordinate 5,515 downwards.
CTGCCACGACCGCGAGCGCCGCGAGAAACGTCGGCAATCCCAGATCGAGGCCGAATGCGGAGGCGACCATGAGCACCACGGCGGTCACGGCTATCCCGCCCGCGGCGAATTTTCCCGGCCGCGCCAGTTTCGTTTGATCGACCTCGCGTTCCATCGGCCCGCGCAGATGCCCGCGCAGCGTCAGCCGCAAGGCGACGAACGTGGCCGCGATCGACACCAGAGAGGCCGCGCCGAAATCCTTGAGCCATGTGGCCAGCGGCGGCATCCTCGATCCGTACACTACCAGGTTCGCCGGATTCGAAATCGGCAGCACGAAACTGGCGGCGTTCGCGATCGCCGCGCAGATCAGAAGAAAAGGCAGCGGCGTTGCGCGCGCTTTCTTTACCGATGCCAGCACGGCCGGCGTAAGCACCACGGTCGTAGCATCATTCGACAAAAATATGGTGACAAGCGTGCCCACGATGTACACGACCGCGAACAGGCGAGTGCGCGAGCCGCGCGCCAGATGGATCGCTTCCACCGCAATCCAATCGAAGAAGCCTTCGCGCCGCGCCAGTTCGGCCAGCAGCATCATGCCCGCGAGAAACAGATAGACGTCCGTGCCGCGCCGCACCGCGGCCAGCGCATCGCGCGGGGCCAGGATGCGCAGCGCAACCAACGCCGCCGCGCCGGCGCACGCCCACACCGCTTCGGGAATGCGCCAGGGCCTTATCAGAATGAGGAGTAGCGCGCCGGCCGCGATGAGCCATGACACCATTAACGATGTTAATGTGCGGGGCGGGCGATTTCCTTTAAACTTTGAAGAGGAGCGAAGCGTCCCAAAAAACGATGGTTCTGCGCAGCGTCCTTGCGGCGCTTTTCATTGTTCCGGCTCTATATGCTATGGAGCCGTTGATGTGTCCCGGCGGCGCGCCGTTGGGCCGTTTCGAATTGACCGTCGCTCCACCGGAGGGTGGGGCTCCGATTCCGCTGCAAAAAGTCAACCGCATGCTGGACGGCTACAGAATCACCTGGAAGCCGGTCCAGATCAGCGGCTTGAATAAGAAAAAGGTCCGCATTGCGCTGCTGCTGGTTCCTTCCAAAGGCGCGAAGATCATCGTTTTCGATCCCAAGCCCGCGGATCAGCCGGCCGAATGGACGGTACCGTTTCGCACGCAGATCGCAAGCATCGTTTGGGGGCCCGAAGGTCTCAGCAAGGCGAAGGTCGCCGGTCTGATCGCGAAGAACGATGAGCTGATCGGCCAGTTGGCGGATTATGCGGAGAAGACAGAAGAAGCCCAAACCATCATTCAGTCCGTCAGCGACCAGGAGCGTGCGCAGGATTTGGGTCTGAACGTGGATGCGGCCGTGACCGGCTTCGCCAGCCGCTTTCCTTCGGCCAAAGTCGACCCGACCCAGCCGGCGAGCGCGCAATTGGGCCAACTCGTCAACGGCGTCAATCCCGCACTTGCCGGCTACGATCCTTTGTCGCAGAATCCGCAACAGCAGGCGGCGCAGTCGGCCGGTATTGTCGCGGCGGTCGCCGGATTGTTCTTCGGTAACGGCGTCGGACTGGCGGCGGGCGGCGGCGCCGTGCTGGTGAATCTGCACAGCATTCTGTTTCCTCAAACACAGTTCCTTTCGGCGCTGAGCCCGGGAACGACCGGAGACACGATGGGGCTGTGCGGAAGTAAAGCCGCGGCTCCGGCCCACACCGAACTGGCGTACCTCTGGGCGACACGCTTACCCGATGTGGAGGCGCCGGAGATTTCGATTCTGAAAACCGAGCACCTCGCTATCGGCGTGAAGTCGAATGTCCCCCTGAATGTGAAGGCGAAGAATTGGGACCTCGCCGCGCGCGTGCAGGACTGGCGCCTGGTTTCCGCCGACGGCAAGACGACCATTAAAGTCACCGCGAATGCCGATCCCAAGACGAAATCCCTCGTTCTGGATCTCATGGGCGATAAGTTCAAGCCCGGCGCCTGGAAGCTTGCGGCCAATTGGGATTGGGATCCGCTGAATGTTTCCGGCGACCTCACCCTGCATGACATCTCCCACTTCGACGGCGTGCATTTGACGCCCACTTCGCAGGACAAGCTGAACCCGGATGCCGGCACGGTCGATCTGCAGTTGGCCGGCGCCGATTTCGAATTCCTGAAAAAGATTGAATTCAAAAAGCAGGGCGACCCGTTCGCGCAGGCGCAGCCGGTGCCGTTTCACCTGCCCAAAGAGCCGCCCGACGGACCCGAGTCCTCGGTTCTGATTCGCATGGATGCGAAGCCGCTCGCGCCTGGCAATTACGTGTTTCAGCTGGCGCAGTCGGACGGGAAAGTGCATGACGCGCCTTTTAAGGTCCTGCCGCCGCCGCCGGCGATCTCCGGCACGCCGCTGGTTCTGAATACCGGTACGGAAGAGCAGAAGCTCGTGCTGCACGGTTCCGGTCTCGATCGGATCGAACAGATTTCCGCCGACAATGCCGAGATCACGCTCGGCGATGGCGGAAGCGGCGACACGCGCAGCGTTGTCGTGAAGGTGGCGCCCGGCGTGAAGGCCGGCACGCTCATCGCGCTTCGGCTGAAGGTCGCCGATTTCGAGGATCCGGTGGTTATCGACGATGCTTTGACGGTTGCGGGGCCGAGGCCGGCCATAACGACAGTGCGCGAATCGCGCCAGGATAATCTCGGCGTGGCCCTGAACGACGGCGAGATGGCGGCGAATTCACTCGTCAGTTTCGAACTGAACGTGGCGCATGCTCCTTCGGTCTCCGAGATCCGGTTGTCCTGCGAAGGCGGCGCGCCGCTTCGGATCACACCGGGGGGCGACGATAAGCTGCATGCGCGATTCATTCAGGAATCGTCGAGCGCGATTTTTCTTTCGTTTCGTCCCGAGACGGTGGGTCAGCCGGGGTGCGACGTCATGGCGACGCTCGTTACGCACCGCGATGGGAATTCCGAGCCGCGAAAACTCGGTTCCATCGTGTTGTTGCCGATGATCGATTCGTTTCAGTTGACGGATCAGAAAGCGGGCGACGGGTTGTACATGGCTGTGCTGCAGGGCCGAAACCTCGAGACCCTGGCTAAGGTCGGTTGGGACGATCAGAACGGCACCCCGATCACCGCCATCCCCGCGCCGGTTGACGGTCCGGGCAATAAGGAAAGCTTGAGCGTCGCCGTGCCATGGCCCGCACCATCACCGCATGCGCCGCTGTATGTCTGGCTGCGGGGCGAGGACAAAGGCCGGATAACTACGGCCAAGTTCTGAGGTTCGGCACCGGAGTCTCCGTAAGCCAGGCCAAGCAGATTGCCAATCCGCCGGACCCAGAGGGTGCCCCTAACAACCTGCCCTACACGGTTTCCAGCGGTTCAGCAGGACCGCGATCAGCAGCCCGATCACATCGTCGCGAACGTCCCACCATTCGAAGGTGTTCCCGTAAATCAGATGTTGCGCCGTCTCGATGGCCAGCGCGAGACAAACGATCGTCAGAGCCGCCGCCCACTGCTGTTTCAAGCCACGGGCCAGCGCGAGAAGCATTAAAGCCGGTACGCCGAATGCAATGACGTGCAGGATGCGGTGAGCTTCGGAGTGCGACTCGCCGCGCGGGCGATATGGCTGCAGCGAAACGACTGTCAGACAGATCATCCAGACGATCGCAATCAGGCGAAGACGTTTCCGGCTCAGCATCGCTCCCCAACGTAACATCCGTCCGTGAGACAATTGAAAATTGTTATTCCTCAGCGTCTTCCTGATCGCAGCGGCTGCTTTGCCGCTGGCGGCGCAGCAGCCCGATGCGGCGCATCCGGTTTACGGCGCAGCCGACGTCACTCAGCCGAATCTGCCCATCCAGAAGGTCGGTCCCGGGGATCTGTTATCGCTTTCGGTCTACGATGCTCCCGAGTTTACGCGCACGGCTCGCATCGCCGAGGACGGGACCATCCGTCTGCCGGGTTTGAAGGCACCCCTTCACGTGGATGGCCTGCTCCCAAGCGATATTGAAGTGCTTCTGGCCGAGGCCCTCAAACGCGCGGGTCTCTACGTCGATCCGTTCGTCACGGTGAATGTGGCGGAGTATCACAGCCGCCCGATCAGCGTCGGAGGCGCGGTTAGAACGCCCGTCATTTTTCAGGCCGTCGGCAAGGTGACCCTTCTCGACGCATTGAACAGAGCCGGAGGGCTTACCTCCGATCCCACGTCGGGAGCGACCGCCAGCGAGGTGATTGTCACGCGGCAGAATGGCCCCACGGGACCTCCGTCTGTGCAGCGGATCCCGGTCAAAGCTCTTATGGCCGGGACAGACCCCGAATTGAATATCGAGCTGAACGGCGGCGAAGAGATCCAGGTGCCTGAGGTCGCCAAGATGGTGGTAAGCGGCAACGTGACTCACCCCGGCGTGTATCCGGTTCTCGATCCGATCGAAACCAATACGGTCAGGAGCGCGATTGCCCAAGCTCAGGGGCTGGCTCAATATTGGGCCAGCACCGGCTACATCTATCGCAGGGATGAGAAGGGGGCGATCCACGAAATTGCGATTCCGCTGCGAAAGATCATGGACAGAAAAGCCCCGGATCCCGAGCTCCAGGCCCACGATGTGCTCTATGTCCCGGACAGCTCGGGCCGTCGCATCACGCAGGAGACGGTCACGGCTCTGATGGGCATGGGCAGCGGATTGGCCGTCGCCATGGTGTACGTGCTGAGATGATTTCTTATGGCCGCCAGCGCAGGATCGGCTTGCGCGCGGCGGTCGCTTCGTCCACGCGGGTGGTGCGCGTCGAATGCGGCGCCTTCAATACGACCTCCGGCGTCTCTTCGACCTCTCTTGCAATCGAAATCATCGCCCTAATGAACAGATCCAGTTCGCGCTTCGACTCCGTCTCCGTCGGTTCGATCATCAGCGCGCCGGGCACGATCAGCGGAAAGCTGACCGTGTATGGATGAAATCCGTAATCGATCAGGCGTTTGGCGATATCGCCGGTGCGCACGCCCTTCGCCGCCTGGCGCGCATCGCTGAAGACCACTTCGTGCATGTTCGGCCGGTCGTACGGCAGATCGAAATACGGCCGCAGGCTGTGCCGGATGTAATTCGCGTTGAGGACCGCGTCCAGGGTGGCGTTCCGCAACCCCGGTCCGCCGTGGGCGAGAATATAGGCGAGCGCGCGCACCAGCACGCCGAAGTTTCCGTAGAACGCCTTCACCCTGCCGATGCTGCGCGGGCGATCATAATCCCAGGTAAGCAGGTCGTTCACGCGCGTCAGCCGCGGCGCGGGCAGGAACGGCTCCAGATCCCGCTTCACGGCCACCGGACCGCCGCCCGGACCACCCCCGCCATGCGGCGTCGAGAACGTTTTGTGCAGATTCAGATGCATCACGTCGACGCCGAAATCGCCCGGCCGCGCCACGCCCGCCAGCGCGTTCATATTGGCGCCATCCATATAGACCAGCGCGCCTTTGGCATGCAGAATCTCCGCCGCCTGCACAATGTTCTGTTCGAAGACGCCGAGCGTGTTCGGATTCGTGACCATCAGAGCCGCGACATCGTCGC
>JASHSD010000253.1 GCA_030036985.1 Bryobacteraceae bacterium | reverse complement strand
ATCACCTTCCGGCGGCTGAGCCGGCGCTCGGGTCGCATCCCTGCGTCGCCCTATCCTCCGCTCAGCTGAAACCGGCATCATCCTTCCGACGCTCTCTTTGCAACAGCCAAAATGTCAAGGATGTCCCGGAACAATGTGTCAAGGATGTCCTGGAACTTGACAACTGAAGTCGCGTTTTTGGCCGCGACATTTAAAGGCGCGACTAAAGTCGCGTGTCCGAACCAACGCTGCAAGCGATAAAATGGCCCCGATACTCGATGTTCCGCAATCTGATAATCGGCGTCACGGCGGCCGTCGCGCTCGCGTTGGCGCAAACTCCTCAGTCGGCGGTTGTACATATTTATCGATACAAGCTTGACCGGTTCAAAACAACGCATCCGCTGGTGTCCTGCGACACCTTTCCGGTGGCTCACATTCAGAACGGCCGCGTCTACACGATGAAAATTTCGGCGGCGCAGCACACTTTCACCGTGGCCGATGCGCCCATGGGAATCAATATCGAGGCCCAGGCGGGAAAAGAGTATTTCATCCGCCTCGATTACGCGCTGAATTCCGCCTTCAGCGGCGCAAGGCCGGTACTGGTCCCGGCGGAACAGGGCAGGCAGGAGATCAGGAGCCTGAAGCCGCTCGACGAGTGGTATGTCGAGGCGGCCACCTGCGGCCAGCCCTGAAACCCGGCTCTTTAATATGGACCGACGCCGCTTTATGAAGAACAGCACCGCGCTCGGCCTGGCCATGGCTCCATTGGCGCAGGCGGCGGAAACGGCGCGGACATTCTGGCCGGGCGGAGCGCGGCTCGTCGTTTCGCTCTCCATGCAGTTCGAGACCGGCGCGCAGCCGGAACGGGGCGCCAACGGTCCCTGGGGACAGCTCGATCCGAAGTACCCGGACCTGGCCACGGCCAAGTGGTACGAATACGGCTACAAGGAAGGCGTGCCGCGTCTGCTCGATATGTACGACCGCCGCGGGGTGAAGATCACTTCGCATATGGTGGGCCTCGCGGTGGAGAAGCATCCCCAATTGGCCAAAGAGATCGTGCAGCGTGGTCATGAAGCCTCGGCGCACGGCGAGACTTGGGCGCCGATTTACATGCTGTCGCGCGAACAGGAGAAAGCCACGATCGAACAGGGCATGAAGTCGGTGGAGCGCGTGACCGGCGTGCGGCCGCTCGGCTTCAACGCGCCCGGTATGCGGGCGACGCCGAACACGCTGGAGATCCTGCGGGAACTCGGTTTTCTGTATTACACCGACGACCTCAGCCGCGACGAGCCTTTTCTGGTTCCGGTGAAAGGCAAACCGTTCGTCATCGTCCCCTACACCTTCCAGTTGAACGATTATCAGAATTACGAGAACCGGTGGCGCACCTGCGCCGATTTCGCCGGCGAACTGAAGGCGGAGTTCGACGCGCTTTACGCGGAATCGGAAAGAAAACGGCGCATGATTTCGATCGCCGCGCATGACCGGGTGGCGCGTCCTTCCCGCGTGAAGGTTCTCGAAGATTTCATCGTGTACGCGCAGCGCCGGCCGGGCGTGGTCTTCATGAAGAAGGAAGAAATCGCGCGGTTCGCGTTGGCCAGTCCGCAGACGATTCGCGAAGGTGGTCTCGCTTAATCACCCCGCGACGCCGGGCGCTTCACCGGATATAATCAGCCGCAAACATGCGATGCGGCGTTGTTTTCTTTCTGCTTGGCGCGGCTGTTTCGGCGCAGTGGCTGCACTATCCAACCAAAGGCGTGCCGCGCACGCCCGACGGCAAGCCCAACCTGGCAGCTCCCGCGCCGCGCGCGGCGGACGGTCATCCTGATCTTTCCGGCGTCTGGGATATCGAGCACAACCGCAAGTGCCCGCCCGAGGGCTGCAACGACATGAACATCGGCCAGGAGTTTTTCGACATCGGCTGGAGTCTGAAAGGCGGCTTGCCTTATCAGCCGTGGGCGGCGCAGCTGGTGAAACAAAGAATGGCCGCGAACGGACAAGGCGATCCGAGCTCGCACTGCGTTCCCGTCGGCCTGGTGAAGCTCCACACCAGCCCATTGTTTCGGAAGATTGTGCAGACGCCGGACCTGCTGCTCCTGTTGAGCGAATTCGACGGCAGCCGCAGGCAGATCTTTACCGATGGCCGGCAGCTTCCGGACGAGATGCAGCCGACGTTCAACGGATATTCGACGGGAACGTGGGAGGGAGATGTGCTCGTGGTCAGGACGGCAGGGTTTCACGACGGCATGTGGCTGGATCGAAACGGCAGTCCGCTGACCGAGGCCGCGAAGATCACCGAACGCTTTCACCGCGTGAATTACGGAAAGCTTGAAATCGATCTGACCGTGGATGACCCGAAGGCCTACACGATGCCATGGACCATTCGTCTGAATCAGTTCATCGTGCTCGATACCGACCTGATGGATTACTACTGCGCCGAAAACGAGCGAGATAGCCGGCACTACAAACAACCGTAAAACTAACGCGCGGCGCCGATTCGTTCGCCGGCATCCGCGTGGCCGGCGACTGAACGAGGCGAATCCGCGCCTCGTCTGGCGATAGCGATGATCGAGGCCGGCTCCCACGGCAGAGCGCGGTCGACCC
>JASHSD010000252.1 GCA_030036985.1 Bryobacteraceae bacterium | reverse complement strand
GTGGCGTTTCAGCTGATCTTTCCAGAAGGGCAGAGTCCCCTTGGAAACCGTGAACGTCGTCGCCTGCACCTGGCCCGATCCGCGGCGGCCGGTTTTGCGGCCGTAGGGAAATGAGGTCATCACGGATCCGGGCTCGATGTGCCGGTTCGAGTAATAAAGATGGTAGATCGGGATGGAGCCGTCCATGAGGACGGTCTGCTTCGCCATGCGAAGGCCGACTGCCTGGGTGAAGAAGGTGACGTCTTCCTGCGCTCCGGCGGCGCAGGCGGTGATGTGGTGATAGCCGGTTAAAGGATATTCCATGTTTTCCTCGGATAATTCAAACGGAACGCGGCGCGGGCCTCGCCATTCGGAGGCATCTCGTTACGCATGCAATTTATCACATTCGCACGGATTGGCGCCAAATCAGCCCTCGTTACAGACTGACCAGCTTGGCTCCCGCGAGATCGTCGATGGGTTCGCGGCGGCGCATGGCGTCCTCGAAATTGCGGCGCGCGACCCGGGCGTGCTCGCGCGCAATGTTTTCGGCGCGAGCGCCCTCCCGGTTGGAGATCGCTTCCACGATCTCGCAATGCTGATCGGCGGAGATCAGAAATAACTCGCGCAGATCGGTCGAATTGTATTGCCGGTTCAGGAAGGCGCTGGGCGAAGCGAATGGCAGACAGCAGACGCGTTCGATGGCGCGGCGCAGCATGCGGCTGCCGGAGATATCGAGCAGTGCGGAATGGAAGCGCGCGTTCAGGTCGATGTAGCGCGTATAGCCTTCCATGGTCATTTTGGATCGGCGCACCAGAATCAGGATTTCGCGGCTGATTTCCCGCATCTGGCCGAGGGCGAGCGGATCCTTCAATCGCTCCGCCGCCAGGCGGGCGGCCGCGCCTTCGAGCACGCCGCGCAGCTCGATGGCGTCGTTGATGTCCTCGACGGAGAAGCGCTGCACGCGGAATCCGCGCTTCGGCAGAGTTTCGAGAAAACCTTCGTTGGCCAGGCGCTCGAGCGCCAGATGCAGCGGAATGCGCGAGATGTTCAGCTGCGCCGATAACGGGACTTCGCGGATCTTCTCGCCCGGACGCAGTTGGCCGCGCACCAGCATTTCGCGAAGCGCCAACGTGGCGCGCTCGGTCTGCGACGAAGAACGGGATTCGTTCCCCGATGCAATCTTCCGCACGGCCTGGTTTACCATATCTTTTGTGAGGGTTCGATCTCAGGTTTCGCGCCAAAGGTTCCGCTTTGCCGGCGTTGACACTCGATCAACCTCACGATAGACTTTAGCACGACGACAGATTGCATGCATTTTCAAACAGTTTTATCCATTCGAGCAGTGGCGGCATTGGCGATTTTCGGCTTGGCGACCACGATTCCCGCGCAGTTGAGCGCCCAAGCCGCTAACCCCGATGCCTTCAACCGGGGTCGCGGCCAGGGCCGCGGCCGCGGCGACGGCGCGCCCACCGGACCCGCGCCCAGAAACGCCGAGGGCAAACCGGACATTTCCGGCGCGTGGGAACCTAACGCGATTCGTCAGAATGTCGATCTGGTAGCTACCGGCGTCCACCCCCCGTTCCAGCCTTGGGCGGAGAAGCTGTACAACGAACGCAAGGCGAATATCTCGAAAGACGATCCCGAGGCGCGGTGCCTGCCCCCCGGCGTGCCGCGCATGAGCACCACGCCGTATCCTTTCCGGATCGTGCAGATACCGGGACTGACGCTGATCGTGTACGAGGGTGGAGCGCACATCTGGCGGCAGATTTTTACCGACGGTCGCATGCATCAGCCGGACCCGAATCCGTCGTGGCTGGGCGATTCAATCGGCCACTGGGACGGCGACACCTTCGTGATAGACAGCATCGGCTTCAACGGCAAGAGCTGGATCGACGAGTCCGGCCTGCCGACCACCGAGAAACTGCACGTGATCGAGAGGATTCGCCGGGTCGATGCCGGTCATCTCGAGATCGAGCACACGATCGACGACCCTGGGGCCTACACCGCGGAATGGAAATTCACCACGCATCCGCGCTTGCTCAAGGGTGAACTGATGGAATACATCTGCCAGGAAAACAACCGCGACGTGCAGCATCTGGTCGGCAGCGGGAAATAAACGGACGCTTTGCGGGGCGGTTCGGGCCATCTGTGCTGAGCCGCGACGTGAGGAGCGGTTGCCGGAGTCAGGACAAGCCTGAACGAAGGCCGCCATGGGTTCACCCGGCATGCGACTTGCAATCGTTCATCAGCTTTTTCCGGTCGAATGTCCGACTCTATCACCGCGTGTACGCGTAGGTGCGCCCCGCACACGTGACGGTATGAAATAGCTCATTCCCGCCCTTCAGAATCAACCTGCGCACCGCTTCCTTGCGGTCGCGGCTCAGAATGGTCGCGGCTCAGTACGGCATATTCCGACGCTCGTATTTCCCCCGTATGTCGCGCACCATCCACGGCAGCGGCTGCGGCTGTATCAACCCGGACATAAGAGCGCCCATTGAAAGACTCGGCTACGGTGACTACAGCCGCCGCGCCAGCCAGGCGCGGGTCAGATACGTTGTTTCGATTGATTCCCTGCCCTCGATTTTGCTCTCCACAAATTCCAGAAACTCCCCGAAGAGTTCCGGACCCAACTGCACCTGGAGATCGTTCACCGAGCGCCAGGCGCCGAGATACTGCTCCGGCGTTTGGCGCACGCAGTGCCGACCTTCGAGGTACAGCACCTCGGAGAAATCGGGCCGGGCCATCAATAGTTCCGTCAGGCGCTCTGTGAGTCCGGAGCGGCCGGATGATACACGCCGGATGCCGGGCTTCAATTGCGTAATCCGCGCCTCGATCTCGATGAGCAACGGATTGGTTTCGATCATCCTCGGGTTCCAAAGGGCGGCGAACACGCCACCACCCCGCAGGACGCGGTGGAACTCGCCGCAGGCTTTGTCGAAATCGGCCCAATGGAGTGACGAAGCCATGCTGACCAGATCGGCCGACGCGTCCGGCAATCCGGTGGCTTCGGCCGAACCTTCGCGCCATGCGATACCAATGCCGCGCGAGGTCTCTGCACCCCGCGCTCGCATATCGTCGTTGGGTTCGATGGCGACGACGGAATGCAGGCCACGATCCGCCAACATGCGGGTCCAGATGCCGGTGCCCGCGCCTATATCGGCCGCATCGATATCCGACACGTTGCGTCCCACATAACTGACGATCGCGGTTGCGACCTGCGGCGCGTATCCCGGGCGGAACCTGGCGTAGTCGCCGGCCAGCCCCGTGAAATCTCCGTGTTTCATAACTCTTCTATGCCGAGCGCTCCTTCCCGAATCATTTCTTCGTACAGCGTCACGTCTTCCGGATTATCGATCTCGCCCCACTGGCCGGCGGTTGCATACGTTCCGATGGGAAGCGAGCCGGCATCGAGCAGGCGGCGCAGCAGCCCGGTCATATCGAGACGATCGCGCACGCGCGCATCGAGCGCGGCCAGCAGTGCTTCCACCACGCTCCATGCCTCCGGCGTGAACTTCAGCAGGCCCATGTACTGCCCTTCAATTTCGTCGATGCGATTCGTTTTGCCGCCGATCTCCAGCAGGCGGCCCGCGGCGTCGATACGGAATGTCTCGGCGTCGGTTAACGGATCGGCGAAGCGCCTCGACCAGAGATCCCGCCAGACTTTGTCATAGGTGATGACCAAGGGGCCGGGAGCGGCGGCGAGACCGCGCACCAGGTCGGCGCGATAGAAGATGTCGCCGTAGCTGACAATGGCCGGCCCCGCGCGCAGCCATGCCGCGGCTGCGGCGAGCGACATCACCATGTTCGTCTCGGCCCATCGTTCATTGGCGAAAAAGGTCAGGCCGCGATAATCGATCTGCTCGGCGCGATAGCCGCGCACGACAGCGATTTCATCCGCGCCGCCGCGCCGCAGGGCCGCGATCTGACGCTCGATCAACGGGCGCCCTTCAAATTCAACCAGGCATTTGGGGCGACCCTCTGCGAGGTGTCCCAGGCGGCTGCCGCGGCCGGCGGCGAGAATGATGGCGCGCATCAGCTATTGAAGATTTCCCGAAATAAGCGCAAATCGGCGGGCGAGAACGGGTCGCAGCGCTCGGGATGCCACATGATGCCCGTGATGGGGCGTTGCGAATGCCGGACCGCTTTCACGACGCCGTCTTTGGCGACGGCCCAAACATCGAGCGGCGGCCGCGATTCATAAGCGCCGAAATGGTGGTAGCTGTTAGCTTCGCGGGTCTCGCGGTTATCGACGCAGATGGTCAGTCGTGAGGTGACGTGGCCTTCCACGCGGCGCAGCGGAACGGCGAAACGATGCTGAATGACCTGCATTCCGCGGCAAACTCCGAGGACGGGCAAACTGCGGCGCTCCGCCAGATGGAGCAGGGCATTTTCGACGGCATCGCGTTCGGGAGCATCGCCGCCGAAATCGGCGAGATCGTTGCCGCCGGTCAGGACGATGCCTTCGATTGCCGCCGATTCACACAATGCGTACGCCGCCTCGACGACATTGGGAATGAGCACCGGAAGCAGCCCACAGGCGGTGAGGAATCGCGTCCATGCCTGATCGAGGCAATCGCGGCGCTCGCCATATTCCGGAATCACCGATACCCGCTGCGTGACGGCGACAGCCTTCATGCAATAACCAGCACCTTCTGATTGGTGCAGTCGAGACACAATGTCCGCGCGCTCTGCCAACGCCCGAAAAGAGCTTCTCCCGCTCCGATGACGGCGGGAATTCCAAGCTCTCCCGCGCGGATTGCCATGTGCGAGTTGGCGCCGCCGAATTTGGTCACGAAGCCGCCGATGCCGCGGGTGAAGATCCAATCGAAGCCCGGATCGGCGCTGGGTACGAACAGAATCCTGCCGGCGAAGCTCTCGGGCGGATCGGCGATCGACGCCACAGGCGCGGTGACGCACGTTCGCGTGATGAAATTCGGCTGCGTCGGCGGAAGGTGGAAGGCGATCACGTCATCGGGCGAAGCGATCAGCGGCGGCAGGACGATATGACGCGTGAGAGAGAACCGCTCTTTGCCCCGCGCGACGCTTTCCCGCAGCGCTTCGCGAACGCACCCGCTTCCGCTGTAAAGCGTCCGGATCACGTCGTAATCGAGGAATGCGCAGTCCTCGGGCGTGAGCCCATGCTCCTCGCCCAGGCGCGCAATCAGCGAGAGCGCGTGGCTCAGGCTGCGGGTGAAGACGAACTTGGCGTATTCGCGGCCTTCGATGCCGGCCCGTATGAATTCCATCAGGCCGTCAACATCGATTTCCAGCTGATGTTCCCGAAGCAGCTCCGAAATCCGGCGCGATTGACGCTCCGACAACGCGAACCCCGAGGTCGCCGCGGAAGGCGGCCGGACGCCCGACCAGTCGAAGTAAAGATCGGGCGCTTCATCGTAACGCGGCGACAGGATGTCGTAGGTTCCAGGCCGAAGATGGCCGTAACGGGCGATGAACTCTTCTTTGGAAAGCTGCGCGAAATCCCGCCCGATGCGGGATGCGACGGTGTCCACGCTCGCCATGAACGCCGAAGCTTCGTCGGCTCCCAGAACGCCGGCATCGACCAGCGACCGCAGCATCTGGACCGCGATGAACCCCGCCCGCGCCAATCCGGCAAACGGCAGAGTGCCATAGCGCTTGCAATCTTCGATCAGCCAGTAGATGCGGCTGATCTTGTCGTTGTGGGCGCCGCCGATTACCGAAAAACGTTCCACCAGCTGGTCGATTTTCGCGCGGTCGCGTCGCCACAGCGCCGTCTCGCCGTGCATGATGCGATTGGTGAGACGCCGCAAAGCGCCCGATAAATCGGCAAGATCCGCGTTGGAAAATCCGCAATCGGCCAACCGCTGCAGCCGCCTCGGCAAATCGAGCGTGTAACAAGAGAAGACGATCTCGAATTCGACCTTGTCGTGGAGATGCGGCTCCTGGAGCAGGCGCTCGATGTAGTAATTCACCAGGCGGCCGGCCAGATCGTCCGGGACGTCGCGCGGCACGAAAGAATTGAAGCTGACGCGAACGTCGATGTAGGGCAGGCCGTGAAAGTTGATCAGCAGCGGAAAACTGCGGAGGTTCTGATAGCCGTAATTGTCGCGCTGGTAGGCCCAGATCGCGTCCGTGATGAGTTCGCGGTAGAGCGATAAAGACAGCGGCCATGGGCGCACGCCGATGATCTCGGCCGGGTTCCAGTCCGGCATCACGCCGAATACGTTGCGGCTGCCGTGCAGGTATGGGTGAGGCCGGCTGAGCAACTCCACCTTGCGGGCGATGTCGCCGAGCGCGGATTCGACCTTCGCGTCGGTCGTGTTTTCCCTGGACTGCACGGCCAGCGGACGGACCTGCAGAAGATAAAGCCGGCCATCGCCGCCCACGGCGAATTCCACGTCGATGGCGTCGCCGGCAAGCAGTGTTTCGAGTTCGCGCACGAGAGCGACAACCGGCGCGAGGCAGGGCGGACACTCCTCGGGCCGCGACCTCAGGCAGAGAAAAGTCTTGAGATTATCGCCGGCGCCTCCGGTCACGCGATTGGTCTGGCCGGAATGATCGTCGTAGTTGATGACGAAATAAGGAGCGCCGTCGGGCGTACGGGAAAAGACGACGCCGGCCATCGCCACGCGCTCCAGCATGGGCTGCACGAAGATCTGATCGTCCGCGCGCGTTTCGTCTGCGAATGATTCGATCACCTGTTCCACAGCGCGCGCAATGGCCGCGTCGTTCGAAACGCCGAGCACGGAATCGTAACGTCCGGCCTGAGAATTTTTCTCCCCGCCATCTTCGGAACGCGCGCTGCTGCGCACGATGACCGTGCCCGAACCCCAAGGCTCGGCCGCGATTGCGGCAAGGACGCTCTCGGGATCGGTGCGCCAGTCTTCGACCGCAAACCGCACTTGCGGCAGGACCCGTGCGCTGCGCAGCAGCGGCGCCAGCGCCTCCAAAGACTCCGCCTTGGTCCCGAACCCGACGAGACCCGAGCGCTGCTTCGATCCCGCTCCATTCCGCCAGCCGTTCACAGCGAGGGCGACGATGCGTTCCACCGCGGACGCGACGTCGAGCGATCCGTAGTTGTCCAGAATCAGGTCCGGCGCCTCGGGAGTTTCCGCGGGCACGTCAAGGCCGACGACATTGCTCATCTCGCCGCGCTGCGCCGCCGCGTAGATGCCCTTGGCGTCGCGGCGCCGCAACTCGTCTATCGGGACGCGAAGAAAGATCTCGCGATATTCGGGAATATTCTCCCGGTTCCATCGCTGCACCTCGTGGAACATCGAGATGGTGGCGCAGACCACGTCATTGCCCTGCTCGGCGAGCAACCGGCACAGGCGCGCATTGCGCATCGCGGAAGCGCGCCGGCTGTCGGCGCTGTGGCCTAAATCGTCGGCAATGGCGGCGCGAAGTGCATCGCCGTCGAGGAATGTGACCGGCCGGCCGGCGGAACGCAATCGGCTCCATAACTCCCGGCCCAAGGTTGTCTTCCCTGCGCCGGATAATCCGGTAATCCAGAAAACTCTTCCAAATGATTGCGACCTTGTTGCGGCTGTGCCTTCCATTTTCTGTATTCCGGGCGCATCCGGGCTATCTGAACATAAGAGTAACCCGCGACAATCCATTTGGTTACAAAAAAGTAAAAGATGGTTCTTTTGGAGCAGTTTCGTACATATATCCGAAACCGTTTACGGTTTCAGATGCCGCGCCAGAAAGTCGTCGGCGGCATGAAAGGCGTGCAGCCAATCCGCCTCCAGCAGAAAATCGTGAACCTCATCGGGAAACACGATCTGCTCGAATGGCACGCCCTGCTTCCGCAGCGCCTCGACCAACTGAACCATTTGCGCGAATGCGACCGTGCGATCGTCGTCGCCCTGTATCAGCAGCACCGGCGAGCGCCATGTCGCGATCGACGCCATCGGGGACGATTCAAACGCGATGCGTTCGATGGCTTTGCGCTTCTCGGCATCGCGCGCCGGCGCGGGCTTCGTGATCTCCAGATTCCAATCGTGGACGCCATGCAGATCCACTCCCGCGGCGAACAGATCCGATGCGCGCGCCAATGCCAGGGCGGTCAGATAGCCGCCGTAGGACCCACCCCATACGCCGACGCGCGCCGCATCCACGTCCGCGCGCCCGCGCAGAAACGCCGCCGCGCCCAGCACATCGTTGAACTCGCTCGCGCCGGTCGCGCCCAGATTCGGCGCTTCGCGAAAGACCTCGCCATAGCCGATCCCGCCGCGGTAGTTGATCGAGAGGACCACATATCCTTTGCTCGCGAGGTATTCATTGAACGCATAAGTTTGGCTGTAATAAAACATGTAGTGCCAGCCCAGCAGCATCTGCCTCCGCGAACCACCATGAAAGAACACGACTGCGGCGTGCCTTCGGGCCGCATCGTCCGACGGAAGGAAGAGCTGCCCGTGTATCCGGAGGCCGTCTTTGGCGGTGACGATCACCGGCTGGGGTTCCACCAGCGCGGCGGACGGGAATGTTGCAGGCATCGCCGAGGGCGCCAGATCGCGAACCGTGCCCGCGCTATCGAGAATCGCCGCCCTCGCCGGCATCCTCGCGTCGGAATGCAGCAGAGCGACGCCTCCGTTTTGCAGCGGCGCCGGCGCCCACTCGATCCCGGCGCCCGGCGTGAGACGCCTCGGGGCGCCGCGTTCCAATGCAACGCTCCAAAGATGACGACGGTCCGCATCGTCCTGATTGGAAGAGAAGACCAACGCCTTGCGATCCGGCGTGGCGGCGACATCCTCGATTTCGAAATCTCCGGGAGTCAGCAGCCGCACCGAACCATTGGCGACGGTCAGCGAATAGAGATGAAGGCAACCGTCGCGCTCCCAGGGAAAGACAAGGTGGTCGCCAGTCACCCAAAGGAGCTGGTTCTCCGCCTGCATAGGCCGGAAGACGCTGCCCATGCCGGCCTGCGCGCGCCAGATCTCGCGGCCTTTCCCGGTGGCCGCATCGGCAATGCGAATCGACCATGGCGGACCTGTGGGCTTCGGCCCGAACTCGAATTCCGTCGGCGATGCCGGCAGCCGGATGAAGGCGATTTTCTTGCCATCCGGCGACCACACCGGCGACTGATCGGTGTCAGCGCTCGGGTCGAGAAAGCGCAGCGCTTTCCCTTTCAGATCGTACACAGCGATGAAGGCGTGATCGCCCCGGCCGCTGGTGAAGGCGAAGCGCGACCCGTCAGGGGACCAGCGGATTTCGCTTGCCGACCCGCGCGCGTGAATCCACTGCGACGGATGTCCGCCGAACGTCATACCCCAGATTTGGCCGTTTTGGACCCAGAAGACGGTCGAACCATCGGGTGAGATTGCGGGCGAATGGCCGTCGCCCAGCCGCGCCGGCGTACCCGAAACAGGAGCGATCCAGACCTCCTGGCGTTCACCCGATGTCAGGCTGAGAGGATTC
Source organism: Bryobacteraceae bacterium (assembly GCA_030036985.1). GTDB lineage: Bacteria > Acidobacteriota > Terriglobia > Bryobacterales > Bryobacteraceae > BOG-234. The sequence continues at coordinate 999 of JASHSD010000252.1, read as the reverse complement.
GGAACCACGCCGTGTCCGTTCGGCTCGCCTCCGCGGGTGAAGACCACGGCCGATCCGTCGGGCTTCCAGGCGATCTCGCCGATTTCCTGACCGTCGTCTTTCGTGAATTTCGTGATGGCATGCGGCGTCCAGGCCGGCGCCCGCGCGACCATGACGTTGCGCACGCCCGAAGCGTTGAGCACCCAGGCGATCGCGTCACCTTTGGGCGAAGCGATCAGATCGTCCGGGAACGGCGCGCTGAGGACCTGATCCACTGTAAAGGAAGGCGCGGCAAGCAAGGGCAGCGCGCAGAACAGCAGGATCCATTTCAGCCGGTTCACAAAACAACCCGAATATGTTATATGGTATCGGAACACGGGCGCACGGCTTTGCAATTTCCGCCTGACATAATGACATATACTGCCGGCCGATGAAGGAACTGCAGATCCTGGCGCCGGACGGGAACAGCCGGGTCGTTCCTCTGGAAGGTGAACGGCTCTCAGTGGGCCGGTCCGCCACAGCCGAAATTTCTTATCCGGAAGACAACGGGCTTTCCCGCCTGCATCTCGCGCTGGAGCGCGACGGGCACGGCTGGGCGCTGCTTGATCTGGGCAGCAAAAACGGCACCACGTTGAACGGCGTGCGGATCGCTGCGCGCACCCGGTTGCAGGCGGGCGACCGGATCGCCGCCGGCCATCTGATCATGATTTACGACGGCGCGGCTTTGAACCCACCGAAGCCGGTGGTCATTTTCGATAACGCGGGCAGTCTCGTCACGCAAATCGAACGCGTTATCCCGAGCCGCGCCGGCGTTGGCGAAGGCGGCAGTCCGGCCGAGAAACATGTTTCGGCGCTGCTGCGCGCGGGCAACGAACTGGCCGGTCACCGGCCGCTGCCGGAGCTTTTCCGCTTCATCCTGGATCTGGCGATTCAGACCGTAAGGGCCGATCGCGGCGTCCTGATGACGCTGGAAGACGGGGAACTGGTGGTGCGCGCCCATCAGGGGCAGGGCTTTCGCAT
>JASHSD010000251.1 GCA_030036985.1 Bryobacteraceae bacterium | reverse complement strand
GCCAGTCGAGGCATTCGGCGGGCGGCTCGTCGGTCATGCCTTCCCACCACACGCCGCCGTCGGGCGTCAGCGCAACATTGGTGAAGATGGAGTTCTTCGCCAGCGTCTTCATCGCGTTCGGGTTCGTCTTCATCGACGTGCCCGGCGCCACGCCAAAGAAGCCCGCTTCGGGATTGATCGCATAGAGCCGGCCCTTGGCGTCCGGCTTGAGCCAGGCGATGTCGTCGCCTACCGTCCAGACCTTCCAGCCCTCGAAACCCTCCGGCGGCACCAGCATCGAGAAGTTCGTCTTGCCGCAGGCGCTGGGGAACGCGGCCGCCACATAGGTCTTCTCGCCTTGCGGATTTTCCACGCCGAGGATCAGCATGTGTTCGGCGAGCCAGCCTTCGTCGCGCGCGATGTTCGAAGCAATGCGCAGAGCGAAACACTTCTTGCCGAGCAGGGCGTTGCCGCCGTAGCCGGACCCATAGGACCAGATTTCGCGCGTCTCCGGGAAATGCACGATGTACTTTTCGCGGTTGCAGGGCCACGGCACATCCGCCTGGCCGGGAGCCAGCGGCGCGCCGACGGAATGCATGCACGGCACTACGCGCTTGAAGTCCTTGTCGATCTCATGGATCACCGGCATGCCGATACGCGCCATGATGCGCATGCTGACAACCACGTAAGGCGAATCGGTCAGCTGCACGCCGATCTGCGACATGGGCGAACCCACCGGACCCATGCTGAACGGCAGCACATACATGCGGCGTCCGCGCATCGCGCCGCTGAAAAGGCCTTTCAGTTTGCGGCGCATGTCGAAGGGATTTTCCCAGTTGTTTGTCGGGCCGGCCGCGTCCTTCGAAAGCGAACAGATGAACGTGCGGCTTTCCACGCGCGCCACATCGCCTGGATCCGATCGGGCATAGTAACAGCCTGGCCAGAGCTTCTCGTTCAGCTTGATGAGCGTTCCGCTCTCCACCATCTCGGCGCAAAGCTGATCGTTTTCCTCCTGCGAACCATCCACCCAGTGGATCTCGGCCGGCTCGGTAAGCTCAGCCATCTTTTCGACCCACTTCTGCAGATGCTCATTGCTGCTGAGGGGGATCGATGCGTCGCGTTTCTTGACCGTGATTGTCGTTGACATATGGACTCTGCAAAATTCGAAAACCCGCGGAACAGATCTTCGCGGGTTCACATATGCGGCGGATCAGGCGGCCGCAACGCCGGCTTTTTTCTTCCAGGACACCGCCCTGGTGATGGCCTGGTTTACTGCTTCGATGTTCTTCACTCCCTCGGTCGAGAGGAAGTCCTCCAGGGCTTTCAATCCCTTGGTGGCATAGATCGGCATGCCGTCTTTCCACGTCGCGCGCCCGCACAGGACGCCCGAATAATCCGTGCCGCTCTCATCCGCCATGTTCAGCGATTCGATGAACTGCGGATTGCTCACGCCCGCGCTCAGATAGATGAACGGCTTCTTCGCCACCGAGGCCGCGTCGCGAAAATGATCCAGCGCTTCGGCGCGCGAGTAAGCGGCCTGGCCTTTAAAAACGCTGCTGCCTTCGACGAAGTTGGCGTTGACCGGAACTTCCACCTTCAGCACATCCACTTTGTATTGAGGCTTGGAAAACTCGGCCATGCTTCCTTTAACGATGGCCGGCTTTTTCTTCGCGTACTCGAAGCCTTTTTCGTCGCCGCCCTGGGGATCGTAGCCGACGAATTCGAGAAAGAACGGAATCTCATATGTCTCGCATTCCGCGCCGACGCGTTCGATGAACGCATGCTTGATGTCGTTGATCTTCGGATCGTCAAAAGGCGTGTAATAGAGGAGAATCTTGACCGCGTCCGCGCCCATGTCTTCCTTGAGGCGCTTCACCGAGACGTGCGGCAGAAGATCGGGAAGGCGGCCGGGCTGCGTATTGTCATAGCCGCTGTGTTCGTAAGCCAGCAGCAGACCAGCGTTCTTCGCGCGCGCTTTGGCCGCGGGAAGTCCCCATTCGGGATCCAGCAGAATCGCGCTCGCGTGCGGAGTCAGAACCCGCGAAACGGCGGTCTTGAACTCCTGCATCATTTCGTCGGTAATTTCTTTTTGCGGGACGCCCTTCGCGGTAGCAAGCGCTTTGGCCAGGCTTCCGCGCTGATCCATGGCGGCGGCGGCGATCACTCCGTCCTTATTGGAAAGCGCATTCATGTGCCTGGCCTTGCCGGCGGATAAGCTCACGGACGTGACTCCTTTGTAATTCCAAATTATCCCACGCGTAGTCGCGTCAGCCGCCGATGGAGCCTTGTGGCGACACCGGAATCCTGCAAAATACGGGCTTTTAGAGCCTCCACGCTTTCGAATTTGCGCTCGTCCCGCACGAATGTGAGAAAACTCACTTCGATGCGTCTGGGCCGCTCATTGCCTAAGGGTTCCAATAAGAATGTCTCGATGGTAAGACCCTGGCCATCGAATGTCGGACGATAACCGACGTTGGTGATTGATGGCCACAATCGCTTCGAATCGAGATCCAGCGTGCGCGTCACATAGACGCCGGTCTTCGGCAGCACTTCATTCCGGGTCGCGAGATTGAGCGTGGGGACGGTCTGCTTCGATCCGATTCCTTTGCCCGGAACCACTTCGCCCTCGAGCGCAAACGGCCCGCCCAGCAGGCGACAGGCGCGCGAAACGGCGCCGCTTTCGACCAGTTTCCGGATGGCCGTGCTGCTGATCCGTTCGCCGCGCCAGGCGATCGCGGGCACGGCTTCCAGTTCGAATCCGAATTGCACCCCGAGTTCGCGCAAAGTATCGATATTTCCGGCCTGTT
>JASHSD010000250.1 GCA_030036985.1 Bryobacteraceae bacterium | reverse complement strand
GGCTTCACCACCACGAACGCCACCGGAATCTCGCCCCACACCGGATCCGGCGCCCCGACCACCGCCACTTCCGCAACCGCCGGATGCGCCGCCAGCACATTCTCGACTTCAATCGTCGAAATATTTTCGCCGCCGCTGATAACGATGTCCTTCTTGCGGTCGACGATGTGTATCCACGTTTCCTCGTCCCAAACCGCCATATCGCCGGTGTGAAACCAGCCGCCGCACATCGCCGCCTCAGTCCCCGCGGGATCTTTGAAATAGCCGTCCATCACGTTATCTCCGCGGATCACCACCTCGCCGATCGCCGACATGTCGCGCGGAACGTCCCGCATATCCACATCGACGACGCGCAGCTCCGTACCGGCCAGCGGCCATCCCGCCATCGATTGATGCCGGTAACGATCCTCGTCATCCGCATAACGGACTGTGCTCTTCCGGCGCGAACTCGATGCGACCGGACTGGTTTCGGTGAGCCCGTATCCGGCCAGCACCTCGCAGTGGAGCGCCGCCTCCATGCGCGCAATCAGCACTGGCGACGACGCCGCGCCGCCGATATTGACCTGCCGCAGCGAGGACAAATCGTAATGCCCAAGATCGTTGAACATCAGGAGCGCGTTCGCCATTGTCGGAACCAGCGACATCGACGTCGCCTTCTCGTCCTGAATCAGCCTGCAGACCACCGCGGGATCGAAGCGTCGCAGCATCACCTGGCGGATGCCCATCATGGTTGAAGTCTGCGCGCGCCCCCAGCCGTTTGCGTGGAATAACGGAATGGTGTGCAGTTCGACAGCGGTATCGTCGTACGCAAACGGCGTCGCTACCGCCATCGCGTGCATGTAGATCGTGCGGTGAGACAGCATGACGCCTTTGGGCGTACCGGTACTGCCGCTGGTGTAGAAGAGCTCGGCGATGGAATCCTCGTCGTATGTGAGAATGTCCGCGCGCTCGGCCGCGCCGGTGGCGAGGAAATCTTCGTATTCGGTGTCGAGATCGATGGTCCGCATCGCGGGACACGCCTTGCGCAACTCGTCCATGATCGGCGCGAAGCCGCTTTCATGGAAGAGGATGCGCGCTTCGGCATGACGCAGGATCTGGCCGAGTTCGGGCGGGCTCAACCGCACGTTGAGCGGCATCAGCATCGCGCGCGCCTGCGGCACGCCGAAATACCCTTCCAGCAGTTGATGCGTATTGAAGCTGAGATAGCCGACGCGATCGTCCCGCCTCACGCTCGCTCTCGTCAGCGCCGACGCCAGCCTCTCGCAGCGCTCGCCGAACTCGCCGTAGGTGAAACGTTTCGGGCCGCAGATCACACCTTGTTTACGGCTGTAAAGATCGATCGCGCGATGAAGGCAGCGCAGCGGCGTCAATGGAATCTTCATTACTTTTTTTTCCGCTTCCCGAACTATCTTCGCGCGGGCGGGCGCACTTCGCGCTACTCTGAAGAGGTTTTCCGCGTACGATGCTGGAACCAAATCTCACCGCCGACTCTATAGTGATCGCGGGAGCGGATGGAAGAATCAGATGGTGCAACAAGCGCGCATCCAAACTGTTCGGTTTTGCACAGGACAGGCATCTGGCCGTCAGCCGTGAGACGCTGACTCCCTGTTTCGAGGACTGCGTCCTGCGCCGGGTGCTCAACGGCGAACGCGTCGCCGGCGTGGAGATGCGCCTGCGCGGCGAAAGCACGCGGAACGAAACGCGCTGGCTCACGGTCACCGCCGACCCCGTCTTTGCCGCGGAAAAAGTAGACAGCGTCATCGCGGTGTTTCACGATATCACCGAACGCCGCCGAACCGAACAACGCTTCCGCAGACTGCTCGATTCGAACATCGTCGGCATTGCGCTTTGGGACAAGGATCACGTCATCAGCGAGGCGAACGAAGCCTTTCTTGGCATCCTCGGCCGCTCGCCCGGCGAACTGGCGAGCCTGCGCCTCGAGGACCTGCCCGCGCCCGCATTTGTAAAGGCGGCGGAAAAAGCGTTTGCCGAAATTCGGGAGCACGGCGTCTGCGAACCGTTCCCGTGCGAGTATCTCGCCACCGGCGGCGCGCGCATCCCGGTGCTTCTCGGCGGCGCATCCCTCGAAGAGGGCAGCGGCCTGGTTTTCGCGCTCGATATCAGCGAACGCAATCGGCTGGAGGAGAAACTGCGCCAGACCGCGAAGCTCGAAAGCCTGGGAATTCTGGCCGGCGGAATCGCGCATGACTTCAACAATCTTCTGACGGGCATCCTCGGAAACACCACGCTGGCGCTGGACGAAGCGCCGCCGGGATCGCATATCGCCGAGCTCCTGCAAGCCGTGACGCAGGCGTGCGAAGGCGCGGCCGGGCTGGTCAATCAGATTCTGGCGTATTCGGGACGCGGCCGATTCCGGCTGGAGCATGTGGATCTTTCGGCGCTCCTCGCCGAGACGCTCTCGCTGATCGAAACCGCAATGGGCAGGGCCGTGCGTCTGCACATCGAGATCGCGCCCGATCTTCCGTTCGTCGAGGCGGATCCCAGCCAGCTGCAGCAGATCGTCATGAATCTCGCCATTAATGCGGCCGAGGCGGTCGATAACAAAGGCGAGGTCTGGGTGCGCACCGGGACGGAGAAACTCGACGGCACGAGCCATCCGAACGACATCCTGGCCGGCGGCCCGGCTCCGGGCAATTACGTTTTCCTCGAAGTGCGCGACTCCGGACCCGGGATGGATCAGAAAACGCTGAAGCGGATCTTCGATCCGTTTTTCTCGACGAAATCGGCGGGCCGGGGATTGGGCCTGGCCGCGGTGCTGGGAATCGTGCGCAGCCACGCCGGCGCCATTCGCGTCGCCAGCGCGGCGGGCGGAGGAACAACCTTCTGCGTGTATCTGCCGGCGTCGCAAAGCCGTCCCGCGGCTGCCAGGCAGGACGGACCTCACGAGCATTGCCGCACGGGCATGATCATGGTGGTCGACGATGAATCCTATGTGCGTCAGATCGTGCGCCGGACGTTGGAAGCGGCCGGCTACACTGTGATCTGCGCGGCGAATTCCGCGGAGGCGCTGCAGTTGTTCCACTCCCTCGCGTCCCAGATCGAACTGGCCATTGTCGACATGACCATGCCGGGCGAGGAAGGCCATGAGGTGGTGCGCCGGCTGCGTCATTACGACCCCGGCCTGAAGGTAGTTGCCACCAGCGGATATGCCGAGGCCGAGGTCCGGGCGAAATTCGGCGACCTCATGGATGCGTTCCTGCCGAAGCCTTACCGGTCGGACCACTTGTGCAGGGTGGTTGCATCCACCCTCGCGGGTTCGGCAGTGTAGAATTCAGGGAATGTCCCCCCGGATTTCCGACACACTCCGGCCCGAAAACACCGGCACGAGTGCCGGCGCCGCGGACGCGAGCGTCCGCGCCACAGTTCGGTTCAACAGGTTGCCTTGCCATTGTGGCGCGGACACTTCATGTCTGCCGCGTCGGGATTCATCCCGACGCCTGGTCTGTGCAGCGGCGCTCACAACGCGACCCACGGCCCGCGTGTGGGGCAGGTGACGCCCCCGGCAACAACCGTCGCCGCCAAAAGCGGCGTCCGGCCGATCGCCCAAGCTTGGCAGATTCTCAGCGGTCTGATCGTGTCC
>JASHSD010000249.1 GCA_030036985.1 Bryobacteraceae bacterium | reverse complement strand
GCCGCTACGATTACGGCAGGGGTTTACACCGCGTTCGCACTCGGGATGCTCTGGATTCTGCCGCGTTTTCCGGCGCATCCGAAGCTCGGGCCGGTGCTGCGCGAAGTGACTCAGCTCATACCCGGCGGATTCCCGTTGTTGATTCTGATTCCCGCTTTTGTGCTCGATCTCGTCTGGCCGCGGATGGCGTCCTGGAGCCGATTGCGGCAGGCGATGGTTGCGGGGGCTTTGTTTCTGGCGGTTCTGTTGGCCGTCGAGTGGCCGTTCGCCGATTTGCTGCAATCGACGACGGCGCATAACGCGTTTTTCGGCAGCGGCTATCTGGACTACAACCAAAGTCCGCAAAGCTATGCGGCAACAAATCGGTTTGTCAATTATGAGACGGCATCCGAGTTCCGCATCGGCATGCTGATCGCGTTGGGTTGCTCCATGATTTCGACGTGGATGGGCATGGCCGCGGGAGATTGGTTGAAACGTGTCCGCTGCTAAAGCGCTGCTGGTTGCCGCGGCTTTCGCCGGTTTCGCGGCGGCGCATGTGGGCAGCCCCGATGTTTTCTTTCAGGGCAAAGCCGGCCCGTATCCGGTGCTGGTTTCGATACGGCCGCCGGATGCGATTCCCGGTGTGGCTCGCATCGAAGTGCGGGCGCTCTCTTCGGATGTGCAGCAAGTCGAGCTCACGCCGACGCCGATGACCGGCATCGCGGCGACGCATCCGCCGGCCGCCGATATTGCGGAGAGGTCGAAGGCCGACCGCCAAGTCTTCGATGGTTCGCTGTGGCTGATGAGCGCCGGTTCGTGGGAGGTTCACGTGCGCGCGGTCGGCGCGAAGGGTTCGGGCGAGTTGCCCGTGCCTGTGCCCGCTGTGGCTTTGAAGATGAAACCGATGGCCAGGGGCGTCGGCGTTTTTCTCTTCGGCATGATGGTGTTCCTGTCGGTCGGTCTGGTTGCGATCGTCGGCGCGGCTGTGGACAAGCGCAGGGTCCTGGCGATGGCGATTACCTCCGGGATCGTGGTCTTCGCGTTGTGGGGTGGATGGGCCTGGTGGGGGCAGGACGCTTCGACCGCCAATCGGAAGCTTTACAAGCCGCTGGAGATTTCAGCTACGATCGACGACGCGGGGCAGATGAATCTTCGCATCACCGATCCGGGATGGCTGCCTCTGCGCAAGCTTGACGATCTGGTTCCGGATCACGGGCACATCATGCACCTGATTCTGGTGGGATGGCCTGCGATGGATCGCGTGTTCCATCTGCATCCGGAGCAGAATGCGCCGGGATATTTCTCGATGCCCGCGCCTTCGATTCGGCGGGGAACGTATCGAATCTATGCCGACATCGTGCACGACAGCGGGTTCGCGGAGACGGCGGTCGGCGAGGTTGTGCTGCCGGATATCGCGGGAAAGCCGGTTTCGGGCGACGATGCGGCGGGTCCGAGTTTGCCGGCCGATGGTTACAGGATGGTCTGGCTGCACGACTCGGCGAAACCGATTGTGGCGAGACAGGTGAATCTGTTTTCGTTCGAGATCGTGGGCCCTGATGGCCGGCCGGCGCCCGATCTGGAGCCTTACATGGGCATGGGCGGTCATGCGGAGTTCGTCAAAGAGGATGGGTCTGTGTTCGCGCATGTGCATCCGACGGGGTCGGTGTCGATGGCCGCGATCGGGATCGCATCGCCCGCGGCTATGATGGCGATGCATGAGACGCGCGTGGGTCCGGTGGTTTCGTTTCCCTACGGATTGCCTTCGGCGGGGAGGTATCGGGTGTTCGTACAGATGAAACGCGCGGGGAAGGTTGAGACCGGGTCGTTTGAGCTGACGGCGGCGCGGTCTTTGTAGGGCGGGGTGGGTTGTTGTGGGGTCAGCGCTTCGGCGCGGCAGCCGCCCTTCCGGGCGGCCTGGAGGCAGGGCAACGCACGAGGGTCGAACAGCGGTTTTCGTCAAGTATCGGGCCGGGCAGAAGCCCGGCCGCAGGCCCGAAGGCCTGACCCCACAGAAAACGATTGCCAATCTCCCTACTGAGCGCGCGGGCGTAACAGCACCACGACGCTTCGCTCGTTCACCCAGTAATTCAGAGATTCGAGCGGCCGCTTCTCTTCGGGAGCGCTGATATCCAGAGGGCTCGGCAGACTCGTATCGACCATGATTCGCCATTCGGCCGCTCTGCCTTCCTGCACGCGGAACTGCGCGGGCGCCGTGCCGCCGTTGATCACCACGTAGATGTCGTCATCTTCCACGCTGCCGCCGTGCAGGCAGTAAGCCAGCGTGCAGCCCTGCGGCGAAAAATCGACTTCGCGGCCCGTGCGGCCATACCAGCGCACGTCCTCGCGCCAATAGAGACTGCGGCCGATCGACGGGTGAGCTTTGCGAAACGCGATCATCAGCTGAAAAAAACGGAAGACATCGCGATTGGTTTCGAGCAGGTCCCAGTCGATGTAGTTGATCTCGTTGTCCTGATTGTACGGGTTGTTGTTGCCTTTGTGGGTGGCCAGGAATTCATCGCCAGCCGGGAACATGGGCGTGCCGTTTGAAAGCATCAGCAGACAGAAAAAATTCCGCACCTGCCTGCGGCGCAGAGCCAGGACCTCCGGGGGCGCGCCGTTGTTGTCGCCTTCCCAGCCGCAGTTCCAGCTGCGGTTGTCGTCCGTGCCGTCGGTATTGGCGTGGCCGTTGGCTTCGTTGTGCTTCGAGTTGTAGGAGACGAGATCGTAGAGACTGAAGCCGTCGTGCGAGGTGATGAAGTTGACGCTCTGGAAAGGGCGAT
>JASHSD010000248.1 GCA_030036985.1 Bryobacteraceae bacterium | reverse complement strand
ATCCACCAACTGCTTTACACCGACGTGATTCCCCCGCCACAACGGTACCTGGTCAATTTCAAATCGCAGAACCGCGCCTGCCATGGTCGTGTAAAGCAGATTGTTCTTTAGCTTTTTCGATGCCCGCTCCGCCAGCCACTCCTTTCCCTGAAGCCTGTCCTCCTGCCACTCGATCCCAGGGAACGCCTCTCCCGGCTTTGGGCGCGCCTGGCCCGGAACCAGAAGCCAAACATACGTCTCGGGTATCCTTCCGCTGACCGCATCGTCGGAGTCCTTCAAGCGCTTCTCTACCTGGGTGAGCTGAAACGGCGTCAGGTCCAGTGGAACCTTTTCCTTGTCGATGGATTGCCAGGCCATATAAGACCGGACTGCCTTGTCGAGGTCGGCCAACCTGGTCTTGTCGGCCGCCAGGAATACAAGCATGTTGCCGCAGTTCCGACCAGCTGACCCACGATTCAGGATCTCCAGAGCCGCCTGCCGGCCCGCGCTGGAATCTGTCTTTGCGCTGTGAGGATAGTCCGGGCTCAGGATGACCAGCTTCGACTCGGGTTCATCTACGACGTCACTGGAACCGGTCGGACATGGATGGACTTTGGAGAAGTCGCCCTTATGCTTCGGCTCCTCCATCAGGCGCCGCTTGATCTCTTCTGTCACGTCTTCCGGGTGATAGCGCTCTGCTCGCTCTTCGGCCAGCCGGTTTACGCTCGGTTGCGTCGCATACCAATAGCGGCTGCCATCCACGTACAGGTACGTCGCCTGATCGGCCAACTTTCGCAACGCATCGCCGAACGTCCCAGATGTTTCGCCCGGCTGGACACACCCTAACTTGATCTGCCTGTCTTCAAGGCCCTTCTTCGTGGATTCCTGCGTCGGGGCTGACCCAAGATACAGCGTGCGCGCCACTCGCCGAGTCGCGGAGTAGCGCCCCAACATAGGGTTCTCACGGTCGATCTTCAGCGGGAGCGAGTTGGGTCCATCAATGTCCTTTTCGATAATCGGGTCCCACACAGGCGGCAGGTAACGCGTCAGTTCGCTCTGGACGGCGGGCGCGTCCACCGGCACGCTTGCCGGGAGGATCATCAGCCCCTTGTCCTCGCGCTCCCATAGCGCGTGAATCACCGCCGACATCAGGCGCAGCACTCCTCGGGTCCGCTGGAACTTGTCGAGCGTCGACCAGTCGTTGTACAGCCTGTCGAACAGCTCCGGGTGGATCGGATATGCCGCCTTCATACGGCGCTCATACTCGGACTTGCCCGCCTCTGAAGGAAACTCCTGCGCAAATTTTCGATACTCGTCAGCGAACGCCTTCACCACCGCATCCCGCGCCGTGAACAATTCCAGGTCTGTGATCGGCTGAAACAATCGCCGCCGAACGATCTCGAAGCCTTCTTCCGCGCTGGCCGGACGCCACGACGTCTCAACCCGTTCGATGACGTTCTTCAGGCGTTCCAGCGCCGCTAACCCACCCTCTCCTCCGATTTCGTTCTGCGACGCCGGGATGCTGACCACCAGCAGGGTCTTGTCGGCCAGCTTCGCCGATTCGCTCAGTGTCTGGGCGAAAGTGAAATGCGCATCGAAATCGCCCGCGGGCAAATCGGATTTGTTGTAAAGTTGCCGCGCATAAGCCACCCACTCGTCGATCAGGATCAGGCATGGCGAGTACTTGTTGAAAAGGAGCCGCAGCGAATCGCCGGGGCTGACGGCCTTCTCGTCCGCGCTGCGCACCATCTCGTAGCCTTCTTTGCCGCCCAGTTGCCACGCCAACTCACCCCACAACGTGCGCACAACTGTCCCATCGGGCTTGGTATGCACATCTGCCGGGGATAGCCGGTTGCCCACGAGAACCGCGCGGCGCACCTTCGGCGGCTGGGATACACCCGATAAATGCGTTACCGTCTCCAAGCCGGGCAGTTGCCCGGCAGGCAGGCCAGCGAACAGGTGCCACAGCGCCAGCATCGAATGCGTCTTACCGCCGCCGAAGTTGGTCTGCAACTCCACTACCGGGTCGCCGCCGTTCCCAGCAAGCCGCAGCAGCGCGTTGGCGAGGAGCTTTTGCAAGCCTTCCGTAATAAACGTCCTGCGAAAGAACTCCACCGGGTCCTTATATTCGTCCGACCCCTCGCGCAGGTAAACCTGCCATAGATCGGCTGCGAACTCGGCCTGTTGATAGCGCCCCGAAGCCACGTCCGGGTGCGGTGTAACAATTTCCCGCCAGGGACGAAGCCCGGTCGCAGGCTTTCCTTCCACCGCGATGCTCGATTCCTTCCTTTTCTGGCTCCTGAGTTGTTCTTCAAATTTGACGCGCAGGATCTCGGCCTTCATCTGATCGACGACTTCGACCTGGTCCGCCGACACCGCCGTCAGCAGTCGCGAAACGCTGTCGATGGCACGGTATGCATCATCGGTTGAGAAAGCCTTCTGATGCGCCCACTTATTTCGAACGTCACGGAGTTCGAACGCGACGCTTCGATCCGAAGGGCCAAGAATCTTTTTGAAACAGTCGTTCCACAGGTCGCACATCACTTGGAGGATGGCTTGGCTATCCCAATTCAGCGCTTTGCCGTCTTTGCCCTGCTGCCAATCCGGGAAACTCGGCCGCGCCGTCTCAAGCCACCGGTCTTTGTAAGTCGCCTTCAGCTCGCGCTCCACGTAGGGGCGCAGCCCATCCTTCAGGAGATCCAGAGCTTTGCCGACTCGTTCGCTGTTCGTAATGGCCATGGTATTTCGATCCGCGTATTCTATTGCAGTTCAAATGCTTCCGACGCCATGGATGGCCACGCCACCACGAGGCTGTTGTAGTAGCCCGCCTCTTCCGCCCAGCCCTTGCGCTCGCAGAGCGTGTAGAGCCGGTAAGCAAGGTCGCGGGCGATCTCGGCCATCCCGCCGATTTTGGCCTTCAGGTTCGCCGTTTCTTTTTCGCCCTTTTGGTCGAGGCTGCGAATCAGGTGTTGGGTGACCTCCCAGACCGTGAGGCGGTTAATTGAAGACGGGTCCCACACGTCAGGAAGTTCCTCCCGGCGCAGGAGACGAACTTTGCCTGCGCGGGAATGTAAAATGCCCGCCTCTGCGAGGTGCGAAATACTGAGCGCCTTCGCCGTAGCCAGCACCTCACCCTCGCCATAGAGACCGTCGTCGAATTGGTGCTGCTCAAACCATGCCAGTGCCCAGCGCGTGTCAGGGTCGAACTCGCTCTCCAATTCTGACAGCACCTCGTCGAGCCCTTGATTGATCAGCGACAATGCCATTCGGACGCTCATCGGCGAACCGTCAGTTTCGAGGACCTTACTATACCGAGAGAATACAGCCATTCCCGGACCGATGGCTGCCTGCGCCAGATCAACGGGGGCGATGTTACCTTTTTGGAGGTTGCGCAGCGCATGGGGAAGTTCTTTCTTGAGTGACGAAAGAAAGTCCTTGCGTGTCGTTATCGGGGCCGAGTCAGGTCGTGGTCTGCATGCGAGCACGATGGAAGACGCCAGTGCATTGCTTCCCAAACTGCGGGTCCTGTTGCCTAGTTCACTCCTGGTTGGCCAAGTTGCTGTGACCTGAAAACCTGAGCCTAGCAGTCCTTCCAGCATCGTCTCCCAGCCGGTTGACGCATGGCTGGCGACATCTTGGTGGTCATCTTCGTTCTCCTCTGTTTGTTTGAAAGCATAGTAGACGGTAAGCGGGAAGTTCGGAGCTAGGGAGGCGCGTATACGTGAGAAGACAGCTATGAATGCTTTTTCAAAGAATTCTTGTGCTCTCTCGCTGCTCCCTCCAAATCGATGCGGAGCTGCGACTATCTCCTGAGTCTTTGGAACAAGCAGTGTGCTGAAAATGTCTGGATAGATCGAGCGGAGACTTCTTCGAAGCCAAACATAGAAGAAATCGGACAAATCAGCGTAGCCGATGTTGTCGTAGTAAGGTGGATCGGTGGAAACGATGACGCGAGAAGCATTCGCAGCAGTTGCATCCAGTTGAAAGGCGGTTCCTGCCTTTCCGCCCGGGAGCGAGTCAAGAGCCTTTGCTGTCCACTCAACATTGTTCGACCAATTACCCGAAGAGTCACTGAGAGGATTAGCTTCCGCAAAATCCCATATCATCTGGAGGACCTGCCGGGCGAAAACGTGGCCTACTCCAAGGTTCTTCGGGTCTGAGCGCCAGATACACAGAGAGGACCAGTAGTCAGTACTCCGGCTGAGGCCCATTGCAAGATAGGTTGCCAGAGCCGACGCGTACTCTCGAGTCGCGCCGTGAGAAATAGCGGTATCTGCTGCTTCTGAGACCAGATCACTGAACGTCGTTAGGGCGGTCAACTGCCGCAAGGTAAACAGATGGCGATGCTTAGTCATGCCATATAGCTGCACCCTGAAACCCAATGCTTGTTCAGGCAGGGACGAGTCTGGGACGTCCTTCGGGCAAGCCGACTGCGCGATTTGTTCGTGCTCGGGAGTCGGGGCCAGAAATAGTCGTTCTCTGATGCCTTCGGCCGCAATCGCCATCAGTTGGGCCCCAATGCGACCTTGACGCCCTTCCGCGCGGATGTGATCTAGGGGGACCGCGGTCCCACATAGGAGACAGCGAGCGCCTCGTCTGCTGACTGTCCCTTCGGGCGGCGTGCCCTCGCCGCTCTTTGTCTGAAAACGTATGGTTCGACTGGAGTGATCGACGACAGGTTCGACCCAGGCCTTCTTGCTCATCTTGGTCGAGAGCGCAAACGACCGCACAAGGGGCATCTGCGCCCCGCACGCGGGATTAGGACACTGCACGGTCCGCGCCCACAACCAAGCGATGACCGTCACCTCCTCGCCACTTGGCAACTTCGCCTTGGGGTACAGATGGCCAATGCGCTCGACCGCCCGGTCGCGCATCCACTGACCGTAATAGCGGACATCATCGGCCAAGCCGCTG
>JASHSD010000247.1 GCA_030036985.1 Bryobacteraceae bacterium | reverse complement strand
TGTCCTTGAAATTGCTTGCGCAGAACCGGATCCTGCGTCGCAATCCCGACCGAACACGTGTTCAGATGGCACTTGCGCATCATTACGCAACCCATCGCGATGAGCGGTGTGGTAGCAAATCCGAATTCCTCCGCTCCGAGCAATGCGGCAATTACGACGTCGCGCCCCGTCTGCAACTTGCCATCGGTCTGCACGCGAATGCGGCTGCGCAGATCGTTCAGCAGGAGCGTTTGCTGCGTTTCCGCTAATCCCAATTCCCACGGGATACCGGCATGCTTAATGGAACTCAAGGGCGATGCGCCAGTCCCGCCGCTGTCGCCGCTGATCAGCACCACATCCGCATGCGCCTTCGCAACTCCGGCGGCAACGGTGCCAACTCCAACCTCCGCCACCAGCTTCACCGCGATTCGCGCCTGCGGATTCACATTCTTCAAGTCGTAAATCAACTGCGCCAGGTCTTCGATGGAATAAATGTCGTGATGCGGCGGCGGCGAAATCAGCCCTACGCCGGGAATCGAATGCCGTAGGCGCGCGATCACTTCATCCACTTTGTGGCCGGGTAACTGTCCACCTTCACCCGGTTTCGCGCCCTGCGCCATCTTGATCTGCAACTCATCGGCATTGACCAGATAGTTGGTGGTGACCCCAAATCGCGCGGACGCGACCTGCTTCACCGCGCTGCGTCGCAAATCCCCATTGGGATCGCTCTTGAACCGCTCTTCGTCTTCCCCGCCTTCGCCGGTATTCGATTTCCCGCCGAGTCGGTTCATCGCGATCGCCAGCGTTTCGTGGGCTTCTTTGCTGATCGATCCGAACGACATCGCGCCGGTTGTGAAGCGCTTCACAATTTCCTTCGCCGGTTCGACTTCCTCGATCGGCACGCGCGTGCCGGCCTTGAATTTGAACAGACTGCGCAAGGTGCAGAGATGCGCGTTCTGCTCATCGATCAGATCGGTGTATTCCTGGAACGTGGCGAAGCTGTTCTGCCGCAGCGCGTGCTGCATTTTGCTCACGCTCTCCGGGTTCAGCAGATGATACTCGCCGCGGACGCGGAACGCATAGCTGCCACCGACAGGAAGTTCCGTGTCGATATCGGTGAGCGGCTGAAAGGCAAGCGCGTGCTTCATCGCGGCCTCGCGCGCGATGACGTCGAGGCCGACGCCTTCGATGCGGGAAGCCGTGCCGGTGAAGTACTTGTCCACCAGTTCGCGGTTCAGCCCGATGGCTTCGAACACCTGCGCGCCGCGATAACTCTGCAGCGTGGAGATCCCCATCTTCGAGAAGACCTTCAGCAAACCCTTGCTGATGGATTTCAGGTAATTATAGAGCGCCTTCTCGTAATCGACGCCGTCAGGCAAATAGCCGCGCCGCGAAAGATCTTCGAGCGTTTCGATGGCGAGATAGGGATTCACTGCGCTCGCGCCATATCCGATCAGCAGCGCGAAATGCATCACCTCGCGCGGCTCGCCCGATTCGATGATGAGCGCGGCCTGCGTGCGCGAGCCTTCGCGGACAAGGTGATTATGCACCGCGGTCATCGCGAGCAGACTCGGAATCGGCGCATAATCCACATCCATGCCGCGGTCCGAGAGAATCAGAATCGTATAGCCGTTTCGAATCGCAAGCGACGCGCGGCGGCAGAGACCGTCCAGCGAGCGCGCCAGGCCTGTTTCGCCGTCGACCACGGGGAACAGGGTGGAAAGCGTAGTGGCGAGAAAGTCGCCTTGGGAAACGCGGCGCAGTTTTTCCAGATCCTTGTTGCGAATGATCGGGTGCAGCAGCTTCAGCGTGTGGCAATGGCGCGGCGTCTCGGTCAGGATATTGCGCTCCTTGCCGATGTAGCTCACGAGCGACATCACCATCTCTTCGCGAATGGGATCGATTGGAGGATTGGTGACCTGCGCGAAAAGCTGCTTGAAGTAATTGAAAAGCGGCTGCGGCTTGTCCGACAGACACGCCAGCGGCGTATCGGTGCCCATGGAACCGACCGGTTCTTCGCCGTTGATCGCCATCGGCATCATCAGGAAGCGCACGTCTTCGTCGGTGTAGCCAAAGGCGCGCTGGCGCGTGGTGATGGTGGCGTGATCGGAGCCATGCACGTGCGCGGGTTCGCCCAGCTTCTCCAGTGTGATCTGGTTTTCGGCCAGCCACTCCGCGTAGGGATTGCGCGCGGCGAGCTGGTTCTTGATTTCGCGATCGGAAACGATGCGGCCCTGCTCCAGATCGACCAGGAACATCTTGCCCGGCTGCAGGCGGCCTTTCATCTTCACGTTTTCCGGCTTCACCGGCAGCACGCCGGTTTCGGATGACAACACAACCATGTCGTCTTTGGTAACCAGATAACGCGCCGGACGCAGACCATTGCGGTCGAGCGTGGCCCCGATGACGCGGCCATCGGTGAAAGCGATCGCCGCCGGACCATCCCAAGGCTCCATCAACGAGCAGTGGTATTCGTAGAAGGCCTTGCGCGTGGGATCCATATGCGGGTTGCCGTCCCACGCTTCGGGAATCAGCATCGCCATCGCATGCGGAAGCGCGCGCCCGGACTGCACCAGCAGCTCGATCGCGTTATCGAACGCCATCGAATCGCTGCCGCCCGGATGGATGACGGGAAACAGCTTTTGCAGATCGGCGCCGAAGAGATCCGATTCGAGCACGGACTGGCGCGCGTGCATCCAGCTCACATTGCCGCGAACGGTGTTGATTTCGCCGTTGTGCGCGACGTAATGGAACGGGTGCGCGAGCTGCCAGGTCGGAAATGTATTCGTCGAGAAGCGCTGGTGCACGAGGCAAAGCGCGCTGGTGACGTCGGGATCGGAAAGCTCGCTGTAAAACTTCGCGATCTGCGGCGCGAGCAGGAGCCCTTTATAGACGATGGTTCGGGCCGAAAGCGAAGGCACGGAGAACATGTCGCGGTCGGGCATGTCCGACGCCGCGACTTCCGTCTCGGCGCGCTTGCGGATCACGTAGAGCTTGCGTTCGAGCGCATCGGTATCCATGCCCGCCGTGTGCGCCACGAACACCTGTTCGATGTAGGGTTGGGAGCGCCGGGCTTCGCGGCCGATCGCGCTGCCCTGGATCGGCGTATCGCGCCAGCCGAGAACGCTCAGCCCCTCCTCTTTCACGATGCGTTCGACGATTCCCTCGGTCTGCAGGCGCTGGTGTTTGTCGACCGGCAGGAAAACCATGCCGACCCCGTACTCGCCCAGCGCGGGCAGCGTAAAGCCGAGCGCCGCGGCTTCGCGCGCGAAAAACCTGTGCGGGATCTGAATCATGACGCCTGCGCCGTCGCCGGTCTCCGGGTCACACCCGCAGGCGCCGCGATGAGTCAGGTTGATGAGGATCTGAAGCCCTTTTTCGATGATGTCGTGGGATTTCTGGCCTTTGATGTTGGCCACAAAACCCATGCCGCAGGCGTCGTGCTCGTGGCCGGGATCGTACAGACCCTGGCGCGCGGGCAGGCCATGCGTGACAGTTTCCTGACGCGCGTTTGTATGTCGGGTCTCAATCATGGAGGCGCCTTCCGGTAGTTTCCCAATCTTAACAGGAATGGACAAATTCATGCAATCGAATTCTGAACTGCTGGCATTATCACTGCTGCTTATGTTATAGTGGCCGGTTGGTGATCTTCGCGGAGTGCAAGCTTTTCAGGGATGTGGCCCACTCCAGGAGCCTCAGCCGCGCGGCGGCAATGAACGGCATCAGCCAGTCGGCGGCAACCCAGCACATTCAGGAATTGGAGAAGCGGCTCGGCGTGCAGCTTCTCGACCGCTCCACGCGGCCGCTGGGGCTGACTCAGGGGGGAAAACTCTACGCCGATCTCTGCCGCGACGTGCTGCGGCGGGAAGAGGACTTCGTCGCGGCGCTGGGCGAAATCAAGGCCAGGGTCGAAGGCTCCGTTCGCGTGGCGTCGATTTATTCCATCGGGCTCTCCGAAATGTCGCGCCTGCGCGAGGAATTCGCGCGGGCTCACCCGGGCGCGCAGCTTCATGTCGAATACCTGCGGCCGGACAGAGTTTACGTGGCGGTGCTGGAGGATCAGGCGGATCTCGGTTTCATCAGCTATCCCGAGCATCGCCGCGATCTGACGGTGATCCCGTGGCGCGAGGAACGGATGACCGTGGTGGCTTATCCGACGCATCCTTTGGCGGCGCGCGAGGTGATCCTGCCGCGGGATCTCGACGGGCAGGCCTTCATTTCGTTTGACGACGAGGTGATTATCCGGCGCGAACTCGACCGGTTTTTCCGCGAACACGAAGTGGACATTTCGATTGCCATGCAGTTCGACAATATTCAGTCGATCAAAGAGGCCGTGGCGCTCGGCTCGGGAATCAGCATACTGCCGGAACGGACGATCCAGACGGAAGTGGAGCAGGGCCGGCTGGTTTCGATT